>PNND01000230.1 GCA_013824045.1 Rhodobacter sp.
GGCCCGCGCGATGGGCTTTTCTCTGGCGGAATTGACCGGGACGGTAGCGCCGCGCAAACGCGCGCCTGCGACGGCAAAATATGCCAATCCTGCCGATGCATCCGATACCTGGTCGGGCCGTGGCCGCAAGCCGCGCTGGTTTGCCGAAGCCTTGGCCAAGGGCAAGAAACCCGAAGATCTGGCCGTCTGATCAGGCGGCCGATTCGAGCCATTTGACAAAGGCCCGCGTGGCCGCGCGTTGCGGTCCGGGGGCCGTGACGATGAAATAGGCGGGAAGCTGATCCTTGCTGTCATGCAGCAGGATCAGCCGTCCTTCTTCCAGATCATCCTCCATCAGCGCCAGGCTTTCGACGACCAGGCCCAGCCCCTGCCGGGCGGCGGCGAGGGAAAGCTCTTCATTGACGAAATCCGTACGGCTGAGCGTTTCCGGATTCAGGCCCAGGCTTTTGATGTAATTCTCCTGTTCCGGCCAATCGCGGGCGAGAATCCATTCCATATCCTGCATCTCCGGGATGCTGAGCGCGGACCGGCCTTCCAGAACATCGGGGGCGGCGGCCACCGCCATGCGGGCGGGGGCAAGAAAACGCGATGAAACGCCCGGCCAATCCCCCGTGCCATAGCGGATGCCCAGATCCATTCCATCGCGCCTGAGATCCAAGACGCGGGCATCAGGATGCAGCGACAGGGCGATGTCGGGGTGATGATCCCAGAAATCCTTGAGCCGGGGCATCAGCCATTGGGTCGCGAAACTGGCGGTCAATGTGATGCGAACCGGGCGGTCCGATCCGCCCGCCTTGAGCGCTGCCACCCCGGTGGAAATGGTGCCGAACCCATCTGCCAGCGCCTGTGCCAACTGCTGCCCCTCGGCTGTGAGCGCCATACCCCGCCCGTCGCGCGCAACGAGGGGGGTATCGAGCAAACCTTCCAGCGCTCGCACCTGCTGCGCGACAGCGGCGTGGGTCACGTTCAGGGCGCGGGCGGCCTGCGAAAACCCGCCAAGTTCCGCCACGGCCGCAAAGGCGCGCAGCGAAGCAAGCGGGGGAAGGCTGCGCCAATCGGTTGCCATATGATAGCCAACCTTACATGTTTGAAAGTTTTCTGACTCGGAAACTGCAACAGAAATGGCTAGAAAAGCCAAGTCCAAGCTTAAGAAAGGGACAGAAAATGTTACAGATCTTTGCCGAAGCATTGCTTCTTGCCGCCGGTCAGCGCCCGAATGGACAGACCCATCAGAAGCGTCGCCCCGCCCCGCATGATGGCACCCGTGGCGCAGAACGCCCCGGCCCGTTCACCCCGCCCAATCAGCTGGGTGGCTGAATCGTGCAGGCAGCCAGCAACTGTTCGTGTCGTGATACATAGTCCGCCCGCACCACCGCGGGCGGGCGCAATCTGATTTCCAGACCGCGCAGGATCAGCGCATCGGGTTTGCCAAAGAAACGATCCGCCTCTGCCGTGGAAAACCCGGCGATATGCACCGCTTCCATCCAGGCAGAAATCTTGTCGGCGGATTTGATCGCCTTCTTGATAGCGACCGGCAAAATGATGGGCAGGCCAAAACGCAGATGCACCGCCGCCGTCAATCGTTCGTCCAGCGCGCCATAGGCCGGGCCGACCGCCGCCTTCACCGGGCTGATCATATCGCCGATGACATATTCAGGCGCGTCATGCAGCAGCGCGGCCAGTTGCCACCGCGCCGCAATCCCCGGATTGGTGCGGGTAAAGATCTGCTCGACCAAGAGGGAGTGTTCGGCCACCGAATAAGGCCAATCCCCCCGCGTCTGCCCGTTCCAGCGCGCCACGAAGGCGAGGCCATGGGCGATATCCTCAATCTCGATATCTACGGGGGTCGGATCAAGCAGATCCAGCCGCCGACCAGACAGCATCCGTTGCCACGCGCGCGGTTGTTTCGTGGGCGTTTTCATGGATGAGCGGCCCGTTGCAGTGAAACCATAGTTAACCACCGTTCCATTGTCGTAGACGGCTCAGCGTGCTATCTCGCGCCCCAAATGAAGGTTCAAGGAGCAACGGCACATGCCGAAGGATTACATCGTCAAGGATATCGCTCTGGCCGAGTTCGGCCGCAAGGAGCTTACCATCGCGGAAACCGAAATGCCGGGCCTGATGGCCTGCCGTGAAGAGTTCGGCCCGTCGCAGCCGCTGAAGGGTGCACGGATCGTGGGTTCGCTGCACATGACGATTCAGACGGCCGTGCTGATCGAAACGCTGAAAGCGCTGGGCGCAGATGTGCGCTGGGCATCGTGCAACATCTTTTCGACGCAGGATCACGCCGCTGCCGCCATCGCGGCGGGTGGCATTCCGGTTTTCGCGGTAAAAGGCCAGACCCTGACCGAGCATTGGGATTACCTTGATAAATCCTTCATGTTCCCCGAAGGCGCGAACATGATCCTCGACGATGGCGGCGACGCCACGCTTTATGTTCTTCTTGGCGCGCGTGCCGAAGCGGGCGAAGACATCCTGCCCGTGCCGCAATCGGAAGAAGAAGAAGTCATCAAGCTGCAGATCCATAAGCGGATGAAGGAAAGCCCCGGCTGGTTCACCAAGACCAAGGCCGCGATCAAGGGCGTGTCGGAAGAAACGACGACCGGCGTGCATCGCCTGTATGAGCTGCACAAGAATGGCGCGCTGCCCTTCCCGGCGATCAACGTGAACGATTCCGTGACCAAGTCGAAGTTCGACAACAAGTATGGCTGCAAGGAATCGCTGGTCGACGGTATTCGTCGCGCGACCGATACAATGATGGCCGGCAAGGTTGCCGTGGTCTGCGGTTATGGCGATGTGGGCAAAGGCTCTGCCGCCTCGCTGCGCGGTGCGGGTGCACGGGTGAAGGTGACCGAGGTTGATCCGATCTGCGCGCTGCAGGCCGCGATGGACGGGTTTGAGGTGACGCTTCTGGAAGACGAAGTTGCCACCGCCGACATCTTCATCACCACCACGGGCAACAAGGACGTGATCCGCATCGAGCATATCCGCGAGATGAAGGATATGGCGATCGTTGGCAATATCGGCCATTTCGACAACGAGATTCAGGTCGCCGCCCTGCGCAACCACAAATGGACCAACATCAAGGAACAGGTGGACATGATCGAGATGCCTTCGGGCAACCGCATCATCCTGCTGTCAGAAGGGCGCCTGCTGAACCTTGGCAATGCCACGGGGCATCCGTCCTTTGTGATGTCGGCGTCGTTCACCAATCAGGTGCTGGCGCAGATCGAACTGTGGACCAAGGGCCAGGACTATGCGCCGGGCGTCTATATCCTGCCCAAGGCGCTGGATGAGAAAGTGGCCCGCCTGCATCTGAAGAAGATCGGCGTGAAACTCACCGAGCTGAAGCCTGATCAGGCCGCCTATATCGGCGTAAAGGCCGAGGGCCCGTTCAAGCCGGAGCACTATCGCTACTGATCGGCGCGCCGACCGAAGCACGGCCTTGACCCCCCGCCTGCCCCCGCGCAGTCGGGGGGTCTTCATTTCAACCCTTGCCGGTTTTCGCAGCCTTCGGGACAAAACCTGTTGCAGCGTGATCTTTCGTCTTTAACCATAGGACGCGGCGAAACGACTGCGCCGAATTCAGGGAGCGATAGAAGACCATGAGCAAGCGAGCCGAACTGATTGCGAAGTATGCCGAGGATCTGAAAACCAAGTGCAAGATGGCGCCGGACATGGCCCTTCTGGAAAAGGTGACGATCGGCTGCGGCCCCGCCATCTACAGCGCCGACAGCGAAACCGTGGCCGGTTCCGATGCGGCCGAACTTGAGACGGTGAAGAAGAATTTCCTGATGAAGAAGCTCGGTCTGCCGGATTCGCCTAAGCTGATGGAAGCGATCAATGCGGTGATCGATACCTATGGCCGGTCCGAACGGAACAAGTATCGCCCGGTCGTCTATTACATGCTGGTCAAGCATTTCGGGAAGGAAAAGGTCTACGGCTGAGCGCCGAAACCTCCCGTGCCGGATGCGCGGACCCGCGCAATCGGCCTTCCAGAGTTTGACTAAAATCCCCGGCGCTTCGCTTTTGGCGAATCGCCGGTAATTTGTCATGTTCGCTACAGGGCAGTAGGTCCGGAACCCTTTTTCAGGTCACGTGCGGTGCTAGGGGAGCGCGTGGGGTGGATGGAGGGTTCCGTAGGGGTGCGGGGCCCTCCATTTCGTTTGTCACTCCGTCAAACCACCCATGCGGCAGATTGTGCGCCATTCTGCCTCTGTCACGGGTTGCACGGACAGGCGGCTGTTGTTCACCAGAACCATGTTTTCCAGCCCCGGCTGCAGCTTGCAGGCATCCAGACTGACAGGCTTTGGCAGCGCCCGACTGGCCCTGACCATCACGCAATCCCAGCGCGGATCTTCGGCGGTACTGTCGGGCGCGCTTTCGCGGATCACCTCGACGATCCCCACGATCTCTTTCCCGATGTTGGAATGGTAGAAGAACCCCAGATCGCCCACCCGCATCGCGCGCATGTTGTTGCGCGCCTGATAGTTGCGCACGCCGGTCCATTCTTCGCCCGCGTCACCCTTGGCCAGTTGATGCGGCCAGCCAAAGACATCGGGCTCTGACTTGAACAGCCAATAGGCCATCAGCCGATCACCTTCTTCCATTCGCGGATGTCGACCGATTGGAACAGCCCCGCCTTGGCATAGGGGTCATTCGCCGCCCAATCCCGGGCCTGATCCAGCGTGTCGACCGACAGGATCACCAGCGATCCTGCCATCTCACCCGACTCTGTCAGGAAAGGCCCGGCCATTTCAACGATGCCGGAAGATTGGATATGGTCCAGATGTGCCGGGCGGTTCTCTTGCCGGATATGCAGGTGGCCGGGCTTGTCGATGCAGATCAGCGCAACGCGCATGGGTCACTCCTTCTTCAGCGGTCTGGAAAGCAGGGTCTGGATGGCAAGGGAAAGGTCAACCGTCCCGTCGATCAGGGCGGCGACCATGGTGGTGATGGGAAGATCAATACCGCGCATTTGGGCAAGGTTAGAGACTGCTTTCGCCGTCGCGGCACCTTCAACCGTGATGCCGGGATCGATCGGGTCACCCCCACCAAGCCCTTGGCCGAACCGAAAATTGCGCGACTGGGCCGAGGTGCAGGTCAGCACCAGATCGCCAAAGCCGGAAAGGCCTGACAGTGTTTCGCTTCGTGCGCCGAGCATCAGTGCGAGGCGGACCATCTCGGCATAGCCCCGTGTCATCAGGGCTGCGCGGGCGCTGTCACCCAGACCTGCCCCGATCACAACCCCGGCGGCAATGGCGATGACATTCTTCAGCGCCCCGCCCAGTTCTGCCCCCATCACATCATCGCTGCGATACAGCCGCAGCACGGGGGTTGAAAGAAGACGCTGCAACGTCTCTCCCGTCTGGTCATCGGCACAAGCGAGCGTCAACGCCGTCGGCAAGCCGCGAGCGATGTCGGCGGCGAAGCTGGGCCCGGTCAGCACCGCGATGGGCGAGTGCGGGCATTCCGCGCGGATGATCTCGGATGGCCCGGTCAGGGCCGAAAGGTCGATCCCCTTGCAGCAGGCGACCAGCGGAAGGCCATCCAACCCGGCCAAGTTGGCCGACAGAAAGGCCCGCAGGGATTGCATCGGCAGGGAAAGCAGAACCGCATCCGCGCAAGACAGATCGGCCATTTGGGCCGTAACAGTAACATTTTCAGGCAGATCAACCCCCGGCAAGCGCGCCGGATTGCGGCGCGTCCTGACCATGGCTGCCACCTGTTCCTCATCGCGCGCCCAGAGCGTGACAGCCTGCCCGTTCCGCGCCAGTGCGACGGCGAGCGCCGTGCCAAAGGCACCTGCGCCGATGACCGCGATCATGCCTTCGCCCCCTTCTTGCCCGACCCGATCATCGGCGCGGCGCTGGGGTCCAGCGGCCAGCGGGGGCGGGCGATCAGATCGGCTGCCTCACCCAGCCCGGCGCGATAGCGTTCAATCCCCGCCCAAGCGATCATCGCGGCATTATCGGTGCAAAGGCGTAGCGGCGGGGCGACAAAGCGTACCTGAAAATCCTCGCAAACAGTCTCTAACAAGGCCCGAATACGCGTGTTTGCTGCCACACCCCCCGCAACGGCCAGCGCAGGTTGTTCGGGTGCAGAGTCCAGATACACCGCCAGCGCGCGGCGGGTTTTTTCGGCCAGAACCGCCGCG
>PNND01000366.1 GCA_013824045.1 Rhodobacter sp.
GTCCACAATGCCATCAGATCACCCCATCCAGCGCCGCAACCGCGATGCTCGCCTGTTCCACATCGTCAAAGGGATAGACATCGCCCTTGATGATCTGCCCCGTCTCATGCCCCTTGCCCGCGATCAAGAGCGCGTCACCGGGGCCCAAAGCATCCACCCCACGCAAGATCGCCTCGGCCCGGTCGCCCACCTCATTGGCCTCGGGACAGGCCGCCATGATCTCGGCCCGGATCGCGGCAGGCTCTTCGCTCCTCGGATTGTCGTCGGTCACGAACAGCACATCCGCAAATTCCCGCGCCGCCGCCCCCATCAGGGGGCGCTTGGTCCGGTCCCGGTCGCCGCCCGCGCCAAAGACGATCACGATCCGCCCCATCACATGCGGGCGCAGCGCCCGCAAAGCGGTCGCAATCGCATCCGGCGTATGGGCATAATCCACGAACACCGCCGCGCCATTCGCCCGGGTTGCTGCCAGTTGCATCCGCCCGCGCACGCCTTGCAGCGATGGCAGCACCCGGAACACCGCCGCAGGCTCCTCGCCCGCCGCGATCACCAGCCCGGCGGCCAGCGCCACATTCTCCGCCTGAAACCCGCCGATCAGATCCAGCCGCACCTGATGCGGCTGCCCCTGCCACTGAAAGCGCACCTCCTGCCCTGTCGCATCATGGCGCTGCCCCAGCAGCCGCAGGTCACACCCCGCCCCATGCCCCACGGTCAGCACCCGCTGCCCGCGCGCCTGCGCCACCTCGGCCACCCGCGCGCCATGGGGATCGTTCAGGTTCACCACGGCCACAGCCTCGGGCGGCAGAACCCGCGCGAACAGCGCCGCCTTGGCCGCGAAATAGGCCTCCATCGTGCCGTGATAATCCAGATGATCCTGCGTGAAATTGGTGAACCCCGCCGCCGCCAGCCGCACGCCATCCATCCGCCGCTGATCAAGCCCGTGCGAGGATGCCTCCATCGCCGCATGGGTCACCCCTGCCGCCGCCGCCTGCGCCAGCATGGAATGCAGCGTCAGCGCGTCCGGCGTCGTATGACTCGACGGGGCTGCCCAAGCTCCCTCAACCCCCGTAGTGCCGATATTGATCGCCGCATGGCCCAGCGCCATCCAGATTTGCCGGGTAAAGGTCGCGACCGATGTCTTGCCATTGGTCCCGGTGACCGCAACCATAACCTCCGGTTGTGCGCCGAACCACAACGCCGCCGCGCCCGACAGGGCTGCCCGCGCATCCTCGGCCACCACCAGCGCCACATCGCTTCCTGCAAGAAACTCCGCCGCAATCCGCGCGCCCTCGGCATCGGTCAGCACCGCCGCCGCGCCCATGCGCAGCGCTTGCCCAATGAACTCGCCCCCATGCAGCACCGCCCCCGGCAGGGCCGCGAACATGAACCCGTCCTTCACCGCCCGGCTGTCCGCTGTGATGCCGGAAAGCACCGGATCACGCCCGCCGCGCGCCGCCAGACCGAGTTCCGACAGTTTCTTCGACCCGGCCATGCCCAGCGCTCCCGTCCTAGTTTGCGACGGCTGTTAGCTCATCCACCGGCGGGGGTTCAACCACCGGCCGCAATCCCAAAAGCGGCGCGGCACGGCGAATGATCTCGCCCGCCACGGGCACCGCCGTCCAGCCTGCCGTGCGGCGCGGCTCGCTGCCTGATGTCTCCACCGGCTCATCCAGCGTCACCACCAGCACATATTTCGGGTCATCCGCCGGGAACATGCTGGCGAAGGTGTTCACCACCTTGTCGGTGTCATAACCGCCCTGCGCATTGGGCTTTTCCGCAGTCCCGGTCTTGCCCGCCACCTGATAGCCCGGCACATCAGCCAAGGTCGCCGTGCCAGCGACAACAGCCTTGCGCATCATATCCACAGACGCCACCGCCGTTTCCTGCGTCATCACCCGCGGCCCGTTCTGCGGCACACCCCCGCGCAAAAGCGTCGGCGTCACCCGCACCCCGCCATTGGCAATCGCCGCATAGGCCACCGCCAGATGCATCGGGCTGGCCGAGATACCATGCCCATATGACGTTGTAATCGTGGTGATATCCGGCCACCGCTTGGGCACGATAGGCTTCGCTCCCGGCGCCTCAACCAACTCAATCACCGTCGGATCAAAGAACCCAAGCGATTGGAAAAACGCCGCCTGCCGTTCCGCTCCCACCATCAGCGCTAGGTTCGCTGTCCCCACGTTCGACGATTTCACAATCACATTCTCGACCGAAAGCAGCGGACCATAGTTCTTGCCCTGAAATTCGCTGATCATGTGGCCGCCCAAGCGCCGGGGCGCATCGGCATCCACCATCGTATCGGGTGCCACAAGGCCAAGGTTCATCGCATTGGCGACCGTGAAAATCTTGAAGGTCGACCCCAGCTCATACACCCCCTGCACCGCGCGGTTGAACAGCGGGCTGTCGCCCGGATCCCCCTTCACCAGCGGGTTAGGCCGATCATTCGGGTCAAAGGCGGGCAAGGATGCCAGCGACAGGATCTCCCCCGTCCGCACATCCATCAGGATCGCCGCCGCGCCCTTGGCATTCAGCATCGTCTTGCCGGTTGCCAGAATTTCCTCGACCGCCGCCTGCAACGTCAGGTCGATGGACAGTTCCAGCGGCGCCCCCGCCTGCGCCGGATCGCGCAGCCGCGCATCCAGCGCCTTCTCGATCCCCGCCGTCCCGATCACCTCGGCACTCGACACGCCCTCCGCGCCAAAGGACGCGCCCCCCAGCACATGCGCGGCCAGCGTCCCGTTGGGGTAAAGCCGCATCTCGCGCGGCCCAAACAATAGCCCCGGATCACCGATCTCATGCACCCGCTGCATCTGCTCGGGGCTCATCACCCGCCGGATCCACAGGAAGGTCCGCCCGTCGGTCAGCCGCCGCTCCATCGCCACCGGGTCGATCTCGGGAAAGATCTTCGCCAATTCCCGCGACACCCGCCCCGGATCGACCATGTCCTTGGGCTGCGCATAGAGCGCATAGGTCTGCATGTTGGTGGCCAGAATGCGCCCGTTGCGGTCGGTGATATCCGCCCGCGTCGCCAGTATCTGCGCTCCTGCAGAAGCCGACCGCGGCTCTACCGGCTCGGTCGCCGCCAAGAGGCCCATCCGCGCGCCCACAGTGGCAAAAGCCGCCAGAAACCCAAGGCTCAGGAACACCAGCCGCACTTCCGCCCGCGCACGCGTCCGGTCGCGGATCTCTTCATGCCGCAGGCGCAGGTTCTCGCGCTCGATCGTGTCGGGGTTCTCGCCCTTCTGACGGGCAAGCAGGATGCGGGCAAGCGGGCGCAGGGGGGTGCGGATCATGGGAATTGTCCGTCGGCAGGAGGCGGAGCCATTTCAGTTGAGGTCTGCCCGGTCACATCCACCGGGTTCGAGATATCGGGGAACAATGCATCCCCCGGCAGGATCGTCGGCGCGGGGTAGGACACCTGCGCTGCCGCCCCGAATTGCGTCGGATCCAGCGGCAATAGCCCCAGCCGCTCGAAATTCAGCGTCGCCAGTTCCCGCAGCCGCTCCGGCCGATTGAGGTAGGCCCACTCCGCCCGCTGCAAGGCCAGCGCCTCGCGCAAGGACGCAATCTCATCCTGCAACCGCCCCATCTCACGCAGCGCGCTCTGCGTCGCGTAATTCTCGCGATAAGCCCAAAAGGCCAGTCCCATCACCGCGAGGAAGGACAGAACGAAAAACACCGGGCGCATCAGCGGCGTCCTTTCTTTGGCTGTATCACAGGCAGGCCCAGCAGATCGGGCGCAATCGGGGCCGAGGGCGCATGGGTGCGCCGCGCCACGCGCAGCTTGGCGCTGCGCGCGCGCGGATTCTCGGCCAGTTCATCCTCATCCGGGGCCACCGCCTTGCGGGTGATCATCTCGAACCGCGCCGTCGTATCGGCCTTGGCCGGGGCATAGCGGTTGGCATTCGCCTCCGTCCCGCTCGCAATCTGGAAGAACCGCTTCACGATCCGGTCCTCAAGGCTGTGGAACGTCACCACCGCCAGCCGCCCCCCGGGCTTCAACGCCCGCTCGGCGGCCTGCAACCCTTCGGCCAGTTCCTGAAATTCCGTGTTCACCGCAATCCGGATGGCCTGAAAGCTTCGCGTCGCCGGGTGGCTCTGGCCGGGCTTGGGGCGCGGCAGGCATTTCGCCACGATCTCGGCCAGCCGCAGCGTCCGCGTGATCGGCTCCACCGCCCGCGCCTCGACAATCGCCTTCGCGATCCGCCGCGACGCCCGCTCCTCGCCGTAATGATACAGGATATCCGCCAGCACGCCCTCATCGGCACCGTTCACCAGATCGGCGGCACTCTCGCCGTCCTGGCTCATCCGCATGTCCAACGGCCCGTCCTTCTGGAACGAAAACCCCCGCTCGGCGCGGTCCAACTGCATCGACGACACGCCCAGATCCAGCACCACCCCGTCCAAGGGCCCGCCTGCATGCACATCCAGTTCGGAAAACGTCCCTGCCACCAGCCGCAGCCGGTCGCCATAGTCCCCCGCCCAAGCACCGGCCATCTCCAGCGCCAGCGGATCGCGGTCCACGCCCGTCACCCGCGCGGCCCCGGCCTCCAGCAGCCCGCGCGCATAGCCGCCCGCGCCGAACGTGCCATCCAGCCACTCCCCCTCCACCGGGGCCACCGCCGCCAGCAACGGGCGCAACAGCACCGGAATATGGGGTTTGCGACCGATCTCCTGATCGCCGGGGGCCAAGGCTCAGGTCTCCTGTGGTTCGCTGTCCAGCAGCGACAGGATGTCCATGTCTTCGGGCAGCGCCGCCAGTTCCTCGCTCGCCGCGCGCAGGATCTCGGCCTGATAGGTCTCGGGGTTCCAGATCTGGAACGTGTCCAGCGCGCCGGCAAAGACCGCCTCGCCCGCATCTGATGACACCAGACCCGCCTTCTCGCGCACCCTCGGAGGCAGCACGATCCGGCCATCGTCATCAATGTCCAGCGTCACCGACAGGGTGATCATGTTGCGCTCCAGCAAACGGCGCTTCGTCGATCCCAGCGGCAACTGCCGGATCAACGCCTCAAGCCGCTGTGCGCCTGCAATTGTATAGCATTCGGCAAATTTGCGCCGCTCATCGCCATAGACGATCACGATGCGCTTGCGGGTGCTGTCAGGGTCTCCGGCCTCCAGAACACGGCGAAAGGCTGCCGGGATGGATACCCGCGCCTTACCGTCCACCTTCTGGGTGAACTCGCCTCTGAACGCCTCCGACATGGGCCTTCCGGCCTCCTTGTAACGCAGCTCTTGCCCTGCTCCGTCAGGCCCCTGCCCGGAACTCCGGGCCCTGAAAACGGAAACGGCGGATCGAGCTGCTGCCACTGCTCGATCCGCCGCCTGTCCCATCGCTGGGCGTCCAGCTACGCGCGCCACCTGGGGGAGATGTCTGCTCGCTCGCGCGCCGGATCTCTGGTTTTGATGAAGGCGGGTGCCTGTATGAAGCCTGCTATCGCCTGTTCGGGGTCTTAAGCCGCCCCTGCTTTCTCATTGCCCGTCCTCATCGTCGTGAGCTATGTATGCTATGGGAATTTGCCCCATGCAACGGAAATTTTTGGGATAAAGCGGGCACATCTTGTTCGGGCACCCCGCCCAACACAGCATTTTGTGGGGTCATTCACAGGTATTATCCCACTAATACGCAAGAAATCCTCACTCAATCACAATATGTAGTGATCGAAAGTGAGCGGGGCCTTTTCCCACAATTTCCCAACTTTTTTCGCTCTCGCCGCTTTGTCCGCCGCATCAGGCCCGGAAACACCCCGCAGACGGCCAAAAACAGCCCCCGCAAGGCGCGCCTCCGCCCCTGCTCCCATGAAATCCCGTTCAAGTGATTCGCGCAGGCGCCGCCCACATCCGCCCCTTCGGACTGTCCACCAGCCGGCCAAAAGACCTCGGCTAGCGGCAGGATCGACCCCACAACCGATCCAAAAGCAGATCCAGCCCCGGGCTTGACCCGGAACCTTCCCCAATCGGCACAGTGCTATCTCTAAATGACGTTCAGTTCTGGACCGGATGGCACAGCGGGTTGCCCTGCGCATCAAAGGCCGCCACCACGCATTCCGACCCGTCCGACAGGATCAACACCGTGCCAATCGCAATCGCGGCCTTGCGCCCGCT
>PNND01000310.1 GCA_013824045.1 Rhodobacter sp.
CCAAATTTCTTCGAAGAAATTTGCAAAAATCTTCAAAGATTTTTGGGCACTACACCCCCAGACACCAGCGCATCACCGCCTTTTGCGCATGCAGGCGGTTTTCGGCCTCGTCAAAGATCACCGAATGCGGGCCGTCCATCACCGCGCTCGTCGCCTCATCATTGCGATGCGCGGGCAGGCAATGCATAAACAGGCTGTCGGGCTTCGCGCGGCTCATTAGCTGCTCATTCACCTGATAAGGGCGCAGCTGGTTGTGGCGGCGTTCCTTGGCGGATTCCGGATCATGCATCGACACCCAAGTGTCGGTCACCACCAGATCGGCCCCCTCAACGGCAGTGAACGGGTCGCGCTGGATCGTCACCTTGCTGCCCTTGCCGCGGGCGAAGGTGACGAACTTTTCCTCGGGGTCCAGCGTTTCCGGACCGGTGAAGGTGAAATCAAACCCAAACTGCCCCGCCGCATGCAGGAAACTGCCGCAGACATTGTTGCCATCGCCGCACCACACCACCTTTTTACCCGCGATGGGGCCGCGATGTTCCTCATAGGTCATCACATCGGCCATGATCTGGCAGGGATGGGTGCGGTTGGTCAGCCCGTTGATCACGGGCACCGTGGCGTGTTCCGCCATTTCCAGCAGCGTCGCCTCCTCAAACGTGCGGATCATGATCAGGTCGACGTAACGCGACAACACGCGGGCCGTATCGGCAATCGTCTCGCCATGGCCCAGCTGCATTTCCTTGCCCGACAGCACCATCGTCTCGCCGCCCATCTGGCGCACGCCCACGTCGAAACTCACGCGGGTCCGGGTCGAGGGCTTCTCAAAGATCAGCGCCACCATACGCCCCTTCAGCGGCTGGTCGTCATCGGGCGACCCCTTCGGGCGGCCATTGCGGGCGGTTTTCATCGCATGGGCATTGTCGATCATCGCCCGCAACTCGGCCGCGTCGGTCTTGTGGATATCAAGGAAGTGTTTCATGTCATTTCGCTTTTCTGAACCGGCGGAACCGGGGGCTGTCTGCCCCCAGACCCCCGAGAGTATTTTTACCAAGATGAAGAGTTGGGATCGAATTCCATCACAAGGACTGGATCGCCATCCTCGCAGGGCGCGACGCCGCGCGGCACAAAGCCCGCTCGTCGGTAGGCGCGCACCGCACGTTCATTGTCGGGGCTGGGGTCGATGACCACGGCGGTCGCCCCCGCCGCCAGCAGATCGCGGCAGCGTTGGCGCAGATAGCGCGGCGCATGGCCCTGCCCCAGATAGGCCGGATCGCCGAGGAACGTATCCACCCCCCGCGCGCCGGGCGGGAAGGGCGCGTAATGCGGCATGTCCCAGTGATGGGCGGGATAATCCTGCACATAGGCAAAGGGCCGATCTGCCAGCGCCACAAGGCGCATGTCGGTCGGTCCTTCGTCGATATCCTCGTCGATCAGCGCGATTTCTGCGTCGGGATCACCCCACCATGCCCGCACATGGGGCTGGGCCAGCCAGCCCCGCAGCAGCGGGTAATCCGCGCGGGTCACGCGCGGGAAGGTATAGGGATCAGGCGGCGACATCGGCCTTCACCCGCTGGGCGGCGCGGTCCAGCCGCGCGATAGCCTCGGTGATGTCGCTGTCCGTGATGTTCAGCGCGGGCAGCAGGCGCAGCACATTATCCGCCGCCGGCACGGTCAGCAGATGCTCGGCATAGGCGGCCTTGACCACATCTGTATTCGGCGCGCGGCATTTCAGGCCCATGATCAGCCCCTGCCCCCGCACCGCCTCAAACACCTCCGGATGGCTGGCAACCAGCCCTTCCAGCCCCTGCCGGAAGCGCGCGCCCTTGGCCTTGACCGCGTCGAGGAAGGCGTCGTCCGACACGATCTCCAGCACTTTCGCGCCCACCGCGCAGCCCAGCGGGTTGCCGCCATAGGTGGACCCGTGGCTGCCTGCCACCATGCCCACGGCCGCCGCTTCCGTCGCCAGCACAGCGCCCAGCGGGAAGCCGCCGCCGATCCCCTTGGCCACCATCATGATATCCGGCGTCACACCCGACCATTCATGCGCGAACAGGCGCCCCGTCCGGCCCATGCCGCATTGCACCTCATCGAGGATCATCAGCGCGCCGCTCTCATCGCACAGGTCGCGCAAGCCTTTCAGGCAGGCATCGGGCAGCACACGGATGCCGCCCTCGCCTTGCACAGGTTCCACCATGATCGCCGCCGTCCGCGGCCCGATGGCCGCGCGCAGCGCGTCATGATCGCCGAACTTCAGATGCACGAAGCCGGGCATCAGCGGCCCATAGCCCTTGACCATCTTCTCCGACCCCGCCGCCGCGATGGCCCCAGTGGACCGGCCATGGAAAGACCCCTCGAAGGTGATGATCTCCACCCGCTCCGGCTGGCCCTTTTCGTACCAATATTTGCGCGCCATCTTGATGGCGAGTTCCGCCGCCTCGGTGCCGGAATTGGTGAAGAACACCGTATCGGCAAAGGTCCGCTCCACCAGCATCTCGGCCAGCCGCTCCTGTTCGGGGATGCGGTACAGGTTCGACACATGCCACAGCTTCGCCGCCTGCGCCGAAATCACCTCGACCAGCGCCGGATGGGCATGCCCCAGCGCGTTCACCGCGATGCCCGCCCCCAGATCAAGGTATCGGCTGCCATCCTCGGCCACCAGCCAAGAGCCTTCGCCATGGGTAAAGGCAAGGGGCGCACGATTATAGGTCGGCAGGACGGCAGAGATCATGGGGCATGGTCCTTGAAGCGAAGCCCTAGCCGTAAAGGCCGGGCGGGTGCAAAGTCAACGATTGGAAGGGGGGCAGCCCGTAGCATCGGGCCAAAGAGGCACGTCCGGCGCAATCAGCGTCGGCGTCGGGGCAGCGTGAAGGGTGCGGTCCGGGTGCTCATGCCGCAGGGGCATAAGGCAAAAGCCCTCTCGTGAAAAGCCGCAACTTGCAGCAGCGCTTGATCTTGCGACCTGCGTCTTGTATCCCGCACTGTCCCGTCTAGAATGGCGGGGAACCATCCACCAAAGGGGTTGTCATGTCCTGGACCGATGAGCGCGTCGAGACGCTCAAGCGCATGTGGGCCGAAGGCCAAAGCGCCAGCCAGATCGCCAAGGAACTGGGCGGCGTCACGCGCAACGCGGTGATCGGCAAGGTGCATCGCCTTGGCCTGTCCAACCGAGTCGCGGGCGGCAAGGACGATGAGGACGACACCCCCGTCGCCGCTGCCACGGCCAAGCCCGACCCGCGGCCCGAGCCCGCCACGCGCGCCGAGCCTGCTGCGCGGCCCGCGCCGGAGCGTCCGGCCGCCGCAGCGCCTGCCGCGCCATCGAACGTCACGCCGCTGCCGATCCGCAAGGCCATCGTGCCCGCAGGCCAGCCGCTGCCGCCGCAGCCTTCCGCCAATGAGATCAGCCCCGAAGCGCTGGCCTCGGTTCGCGAAGTGGAAAAGCGCGCCCGCCGCCTGACGCTGATGGAACTGACCGAACGCACCTGCAAATGGCCAATCGGCGATCCGGCCACGGATGACTTCTGGTTCTGCGGCCTGCCCTCGCTGCCCGGCAAACCCTATTGCGAGGCACATGTCGGCGTGGCTTTCCAACCCATGAGCGCGCGGCGCGACCGCCGCCGCTAAGCAAAGCGGGGGGCAACACTGCCCCCCTCACCGCGCCTCGCAGGCCTCTCGCGCCAGAAAGGCGCGCAGGCCCTTCGCGTCATCCGGCGCGAAACGTTCGTCCAGCACCTCCAGCCCCGTGATGCGGTCTAGCCGAAAGGTGCGGAAATCCCCGCGCAATTCGCACCAGCCAGACACCATCCAGCCCGCCTCAAAGGTCCAGACGGCCAGCGGCCGCAGCCGCCGCTCGGACGCCACCCCCGCCCCATCGACATAGGCCAGCCGCACCAACCGCCGCTGCCGGATCGCCGCCCGCAGCCGCGCGGCGTGATCCGCCGCACCCGTCTTGCGCGCGAGCGAGAAATAGGGCGCATCCGCCAGCCGCCGCAACTCCGGCTCCGGCAGGCTGGCCTGCACCTTCGCCCGCACCTCGCGCGCGGCCTGAGCGAGGGCTGGGTCATCCACCCGCTCGGCAAAGGACAGGGCCACCGCCAGCGCATCCAACTGTTCATGGGTAAAGGTGAGGCTGGGCAGGCTGAAACCGGGGCGCAGCACATAGCCCACCCCGGCCTCCCCCTCGATCGGCAGGCCCGACCCTTGCAGATGCGCGATATCGCGGTAAACCGTCCGCCGGCTCACCTCCAGCGCGCAAGCAAGGTCGTCGGCGCGGCAATGGCCCCGCGCGCGCATCTCGTTCACCAGCCGAAACAGCCGTTCCGCACGGCGCATCCCGCCCCCCACCTTGTCTTGCTGCCCACCCTGCCCCGGCACGGGGAAAGGGCGCAAGCCTAGCCCATCGCCACAGCCTCCAGTTCCACCATCAACGGCGGCAGTGCCAGCCGCGTAACGCCCACCAATGTCATGGGTGGCGCCACCCCCGCCGCGCCCAGCCTGCGCCCCAGCACATCCATATGCGGCATCAAGGCATCCACATCCGTGGCAAAGACCCCGATCCGCACAAGGTTCGCCAGACCCATCCCCCCGGCGGCCAGCACCGCCTCCAGATTGTCCAGCGCCAGCCCCAGCTGCGCGCGCATGTCGCCCGAATGCTGCGGCGCGCCGTTGCCATCCACGGCGGTCTGCCCCGCACAGATCAACTGCCGCGTTGCGCCCGTGACAAGAACGCCCTGATCATAGCCAAGCGCCTTTGACCACGACCATGGATTGACGGAAACCTTCTGCATGGGATGCTCCTTCCTGCGGTTGATACCTGCAAGAAAACCATCCCCCTGCTGACAGCGTTCTGTCAGCAGACCTCGCCCCCTCACCCCGGCGGCCGCGCCCCCCGCGCCCAGGCCTTCAGGCACAGCATCTCCACCGCAATGATCGCGGCCGCCGTCGATGTCATCTCGGCATGGTCAAAGGGCGGCGACACTTCCACCACATCCATCCCCTTGAAATCCATCCCCTTCAGCGCCCGCAGGATCGACAGCGCCTGATGCGATGTCAGCCCGCCCGGCACCGGCGTGCCCGTCCCCGGCGCGGTGGACGGGTCCAGACAATCAATGTCAAAGGTCATGTAAGATGGCCCATCGCCCAGCACGCGGCGGATCACCGCCGCCACTTCCTCCGCGGGCATGGCATGCACCTGATCGGCATGCAGGATCGTCATCCCATGCGTCTGTTCGCCATGGAAACAGGTCCGTATCCCCACCTGCACCACGCGCTTCGGGTCAAGGATGCCGTCGCGCACCGCGTAATAGAACATCGACCCATGGTCGATGCGCCCGCCCGCATCCTGTTCCACATCGCGATGGGCGTCGAACTGCACCATCCCCATCGGCCCGTATTTCGCGGCATAGGCCTTCAGCGTCGGATAGGTGGTGAAATGATCCCCGCCCAGATTCAGCGTCGCCGCCCCCGCCGCCAGAATCCCCGCCACATGCGCCTCGATCGCGGCGGGCGTCTCCATCGGCTCGCCCCAGTCGAACCCGCAATCGCCATAGTCGATGCAGGCCAGCGTATCGAAGGGATCAAACCGCCACGGCCAGATCGGCCCCCAGGCATGCGGGGCACTGGCGCGGCGAATGGCCTCCGGTCCCAGCCGCGCGCCGGGGCGGTTGCTCACCGATGTGTCGAACGGAATGCCTGTGATCGCCACATCCACCCCGGTCAGGTCCTTGGTATATTTCCGCCGAAAAAAGCTCAGCGCCCCGGACCATGACGCCTCCACCATCGATCCTTTCAACCGCGTCCGCGTAAAGGCCGCATCCGTCAGCGCCTCACCCACATCCTTGCCCATGGCGTCCCCCTTTGCCCCCGCATCGCGCAAAGACTGCCCCGCGCCGCACCCCCGGGCAAGCCCGATCCTTCTGCGAAGGATCCCCCGATTTTTCGCGAGAAGAACCGCGCCCCCCCCTCAATTCCCGCTCAAGAGCCCTTCCAGCAATCCGCCCACGCCTTCGCCCAATTCCTCCTCCAGCTTGCGCCGGGCGGCATCCTCAAGGCTCTCGCCCTCGACCTGCCCCAACTCCTCGGCGGCCTTGGCCTTCAGATCATCCT
>PNND01000257.1 GCA_013824045.1 Rhodobacter sp.
TAGCGCGGAGGATGTGCTGGAGGCGATTGGTGGGGCGGGCGCGGTTCCCGTCGGGGCGGAGGGGGCAGTGATCGAGGCGCGCGTTGTGGCGACGGATGCGCCGGGAGGCGTGACTGAGGCTGCGGGTGCGGTTGGGGGCGAGGGTTCTGTTGCGGCGCGGCGCGGGGGATTGCCTGGCCCTGTGCCCGCTCGGCGACCGCTGGCGGAAATGGCGGCCTTACACGGCATGATCCTGGACCGTTTGGGGCCAAGCGCCGTGGCCGAGGATCAGTTGATCCGCGATCTGGACTTGCCGACCGAGATTGTCGCGCGGGAGCTTGTCGCGCTGGAGATGGAGGGGCGTGTGCTGCGTCAGGCGGGCGGGTTGTTGTCGCGTTGTTGAGCCGAATGGGGGCAGTGCTGTGCCCCCGTTCTGGGTTCGGCCGTTCGATGGATGAGGGGCGGGCTTTCTTTGACGGTTGTCCGTGATGCCGTGAATGAGCAAGGGGCGTGGTCGTCTGACGTGCCGTCTGGAACTGCGGCCTTGCCGGTCTTTGCGACTGAAAGGGGGTGGCGGGGGCTGGCTTGATTGAGGCGGCGATGCTTGCCACCGTTGCAGGTGCCGTGCCTGCGGGACAGGGCGCTTTCCTCGTGATGTGGGGATGAAGGTTTGTCCTGTTGCTGTGTGAGCGCGCGGCTTTACCCCTAACGCTCGGATGAGGGCGAAGGGAACGGGCGGTTGCTGTTCGGCGTGGCCACTCGGTAATGGCGGCCCATGGCAGAAGCTGACCGTGGTTGAAAATGGCTGTGGTTGAAGATGACCGTGTGCGCAGATGACCATGGGCGCAGATGACCGTAGGTGAAGATGACTACGGATGAAGGTGGTCACGGTTGATGGCGACAACAAATGAAAATGGCAAAGGTTGAAGATGACCTTGGTCGAGGATGGCCCTGTCAGATTATTGGGCCAGATCTCCGTGAAAGATCACCGTGAAAGATCATCGAGCTATGTAATCGGGCCATATGACTGAGCCATATGACTGAGCCAGATGACTGGGCCAGATGACTGGGCCGGATGATTGGGTTAGGTACTCGGGTTAGGGGCACAGACCGTCTGTTCCGGCAAGAGGTTCCGGCCAGAGGTTCGGGCCGCCTTTTCCGCTTTCTTGCCGTGGTGGTTGCGGCCCCACGGGATTTGTGAGCCCAAGGGCGGTCATCTGGCTGCATTGACAAGCGGCGGGGTTCGCCCACATGGTGCCGCGCTGTTGATCCGGGCTTATGAAGGGAATGTTTTATGGCTGTTGTCGTTGTGGAAAGCCCGGCGAAGGCCAAGACGATCAACAAATACCTCGGGTCTGATTACACGGTTCTGGCATCTTATGGCCATGTGCGCGACCTGCCTGCCAAGGATGGATCGGTCGATCCGGAGCAGGATTTCCGCATGGAATGGGAAGTTGCGCCGGAATCGAAAAAGCATGTCCGCGCGATTGCCGAAGCGCTGAAGACCGATGACACGCTGATCCTTGCCACCGACCCGGATCGTGAGGGTGAGGCGATCTCCTGGCATTTGCAGGAGGCGCTGGCCTCATCGATCAAGAAGGGCAAGAAGGTATCGCGCGTCACGTTCAACGCCATCACCAAGGATGCGGTGACCAAGGCGATGAAGGAACCGCGTCAGGTGGATGAGGCGCTGGTGGATGCCTATCTGGCGCGGCGGGCGCTGGATTATCTGGTGGGATTCACCCTGTCGCCCGTGCTGTGGCGCAAGCTGCCGGGGGCGAAATCGGCGGGTCGGGTGCAGTCTGTTTGCCTGCGGTTGATCGTCGAGCGCGAGATGGAGATCGAGGCCTTCCGCGCGCAGGAATACTGGACGGTGAAGGCGGTGCTGACCACGCCGCGCGGGCAGGAATTCGAGGCGCAGCTTTCGGTGCTGGGCGGCAAGAAGCTTTCAAAATTCGACATTCCGACGGCGGAAGCGGCGGAATTGGCGGTGAAGGCTGTCACTTCCCGAACATTGGCGGTGCAATCGGTAGAGGCCAAGCCTGCCACCCGCAACCCATGGCCGCCCTTCATGACATCGACGCTGCAGCAGGAGGCCAGCCGGAAATACGGCATGGGCGCCAAGGCCACGATGAGCGCGGCGCAGCGGCTCTATGAGGCGGGGCATATTACCTATATGCGGACCGACGGCATCGACATGGCCCCTGAGGCGGTGATGTCGGCACGGGACGAGATCAAGCGCCGTTTCGGGCCGACCTATGTGCCCGACAGCCCGCGCATGTATAAGAACAAGGCCAAGAACGCGCAGGAAGCACATGAATGCATCCGCCCCACGGATATGGCGGCGGGGCCGGAGAAACTGCGCCTTGTCGAGGCGGATCAGAAGAAGCTGTACGAACTGATCTGGAAGCGCACCATCGCGAGCCAGATGGCCGCCGCGCGGCTGGAGCGGACGGCGGTGGATGTGGGCAGCAGCGACGGGCAGGTGGTGCTGCGGGCCAATGGGCAAGTGGTGCTGTTTGACGGGTTTCTGGCCGTCTATGACGAGGGCCGCGATGATGACGGCGAGGATGAGGGCCGCCTGCCGCAGGTGATGCAGGGCGAGGGTGTGGAGAAGCGCGCCGTCAGCCCGGATCAGCATTTCACCCAGCCGCCGCCCCGGTTCACCGAGGCGACGCTGGTCAAGCGGATGGAAGAGCTGGGGATCGGGCGTCCGTCCACCTATGCCAGCATCATCGGCACGATTCAGGACCGTGAATATGTGCGCAAGGACAAGAACCGCCTGATCCCCGAGGATAAGGGGCGGTTGGTGACGGCCTTTCTGACAAACTATTTCCGCCGCTATGTGGATTTCGATTTCACCGCCGATCTGGAAGGGCAGTTGGACGATGTCTCGGCCGGGGAGCGGGATTACAAGGAAGTGCTGTCGCGCTTCTGGCGGGATTTCAGCGCCGCGATTGCCGAGACGGCCGATCTGCGCATCAGCGAGGTGCTGGAAAAGATTGATGAATTCCTGGCCCCGCATCTCTACCCGGCGCGGGCGGATGGCAGCGATCCGCGCGTGTGCCCGGTCTGCGGCACGGGGCGGTTGAACCTGAAGACTGCGCGGTCGGGTGGGGCCTTCATCGGCTGTGGGAATTACCCGGACTGTCGCTATACGCGCCCCATCGGTGGCGGCGAAGAGGGTGGCGCGCTGTCGGTGGATGGCACGGTGTTGGGTCTGGATGCGGATGGCCAGCCGATCAGCATGCGGACGGGGCGGTTCGGGCCCTATGTGCAGAAGGGTGAGGCCACGGCGGAGGTGCCCAAGCCACCGCGCGCCAGCCTGCCCAAAGGATGGTCGCCCGAAAGCATGACGCTGGAGCGTGCGATCCAGTTGCTGACGCTGCCGCGGCAGATCGGGCCTCATCCGGAGGATGGGCAGATGGTGGAGGCCGCGATTGGGCGGTTCGGGCCCTATGTGAAGCATGGGCCGGTCTATGCGAATATCCCGGATGTTGAGGAAGTGTTCACCATCGGGATGAACCGCGCGGTCGAGGTTCTGGCGCAGAAGGCGACGCGGGGGCGCGGGGCATCGAGCCCCGCCGCGCCGTTGCGGGTGCTGGGCGCGCATCCCGATGGCGGGGATGTGCAGGTGATGCCGGGCAAGTACGGGCCTTATGTGAAATGGGCCAAGGTGAACGCGACCCTGCCCAAGGAGCTGGACCCGGAGGCGGTGACGCTGGAGGAGGCATTGGCGCTGATCGCCGAGAAGGCAGGGAAGGCCGGCGGCAAGAAGGCCGCCAAGCCCAAGGCTGCGGCAAAGCCCAAAGCGGCGGCCAAACCGAAGGCGGCAGCCAAACCGAAAGCGGCGGCGAAGAAGCCTGCTGCCAAGAAGCCTGCAGCGAAGAAGGCTGCGGCTGAATAGGGCGGGCCCAGATCTGGCCCCGATCCGGCCTGCACGGCACTGGACAGGCTGCCCCGCCCCGGTTTCAGGTGGGGTGTCGGCAGAATCGGGGATGTGATGCGTGCAGGTTTGATCGTGGGTTTGGTGCTGCTGTCCGGGCAGGCCGAGGCGGGGCTGACTTTGTGCAATGACGGTGCGGCGCGGGCCTCGGTCGCCATTGCCTATGCGGCAGACGGTGTCTGGACCAGTGAGGGGTGGTGGGGGATCGAACCCGGAGCCTGCGCGGTGGTGCAGGCAGGCGATCTGCAGCAGCGCCATTACTATTACACTCTGTCGGGCGATGCGGCGTTTGCGGGCGAAGGCTTTCGCTTTTGTACCAAACCCGGTGCCTTTACCCTGACCGGGGCGGATGGCGATTGCGCGGCACTTGCGGCGGACAGCCGGGCCTTTTCGCATATCGACACCGGACCGGAGGCCACGGATTACACTTTTCGCATCCCTGCCGCCACCCGGGCGAAGCAGGCGGATGCCGCCCAGCCCGCCTTTGACGACATACCGGCGCAGGCCGAGGATGTGCCGGCCCTGATGGCCGCCGCCGCAATCCCGAGCTTTGAACGTGGCCAGAGCGGGGAGCCGTTTCTGGTGAATGCCGTGCTGCAGGGATGCGGGCCGACCGAAGGCGGGGAGGGCTGCACCTTTTATGCCGAAGGCCTGCGCTGGATCGCCTATGCGTCGGGGCAAAGCAATCCGGCGGCGATGGAGGCCATGGCTGCTTTGCCAGTTGGCGCGGCGTTGATGGTATCAGGCGACATGATCTTTTTCGGCGATATCACGGTGGAGGCTGCGATTGCCGCGCTGGAGCCGGGGGACGATGCCTTTGCTGCCCAACGCGCGGCAATGCAGGGCGATTGGGTCAGCGCGGAGGATCCGCAAAGCCGGGTACAGATCATCGGGTCGGAATGGACCAGCATCTATGGCGATGAGTTGCTGGCTGTGGCGGTCATGACGCTATCGGTCAGATGCGGTGAAGCGGAGGGCGAGGTTCTGCTGGGCCAGTTGCGGATGGGGTATGACCCGTCGGATCTGCAATGCTACGAGGTGCTGTCGGTCGATGGGGAACGGATGGAACTGTCCTATCTGCCGCGGGGCAACACGCTGGTCTATGTAAGGCCCTGATTACCGCAGGCCCTGACCGCGTGGGTCGATCAGGCGGGCCATCAGCGACGGGGCGCGGATCACGCCAATCGGTTGGCCTGCCTCTGTCACCTGCAATTCGCTGGCGCCTTGGGCAAGCATAGTCATCACGGTGCGGACGGGCAGTTCGCAATCGACGATGGGGCCGGCACAGGTGCCGTTTTCCATCACATCGCGTGCCGTCAGAACCATCATCGGGTTCATATGGGCGACGAAATCGGCGACATACTCGCTGACCGGGTTGGCGATGATTTCGCGCGCGGTGCCGCATTGGACAATGCGGCCGCCCTCCATCAGGGCGATGCGGTTGCCGATCTTGAACGCCTCATCCAGATCATGGCTGACGAAGACGATCGTGCGTTTCAGCTTGGCCTGCAGATCGAGGAGTTCGTCCTGGAGGCGCGCGCGGATCAGGGGATCGAGCGCGGAGAAGGGTTCGTCCATCAACAGGATCGGGGCTTGTGTCACGAAGGCACGGGCAAGACCCACGCGTTGCTGCATGCCGCCCGACAACTCGCCCACCTTGCGGTCGGCCCATTGGGTGAGGTTCACCAGCGACAGTTGTTCATCGACCTTGGCGCGGCGGCCTTCGGGCGGGATGCCCGCGAGTTCAAGGCCGAGGCCCACATTTTCGCGCACTGTGCGCCACGGCAGGAGGCCGAATTGCTGAAACACCATGGCGATGCGCGACAGGCGCAAGTCGCGCAGGGTGGGGGCGTCGGCCTTGGTGACGCTGACCATGCGGTCGCCATCCCAGACGCGCACTTCGCCCCGGACGACGGGGTTGAGCGCGTTGACCCCGCGCAGGAGGGTGGATTTGCCGGAACCGGAGAGGCCCATGAGGACGAGGATTTCGCCTTCGGCCACCGACAGGGTGCAGTCATGCACGCCAAGCACCTGGCCACAGGCCTGCTGTACCTCGGCCCGCGTCTTGCCCGCGTCCATCAGGGGAAGGGCGCGGTCGGGGTTGTCGCCAAAGACGATGGAGACGCGGTCGAATTCTACTGCGTTGCGGGGGGCGGTCATTGGC
>PNND01000026.1 GCA_013824045.1 Rhodobacter sp.
AAACCGGAGCCGCCCTGCCCAACGGCGAGGAAGGCGAGGTCTGGGTGCGCGGGCCGCAGGTGATGCTGGGCTATCTCGGCAATCCCGAGGCAACTGCGCGCAGCCTGACGCCCGATGGCTGGCTCCGGACGGGTGATCTGGGCGTGGCGGATGACGAGGGATATCTGTTCATCCGCGACCGGCTGAAGGAGTTGATCAAGGTCAAGGGCTTTCAGGTCGCCCCCGCCGAGGTGGAGGCGGAACTCCTGGCCCATCCGGACGTGGCCGATGCCGCCGTGATCGGCGTGGCCGATGATGAGGCGGGCGAGGTGCCAGTGGCCTTTGTGGTGCCAGCACCGGGCGTTTCCTTCGACGAAAGCGCCGTGTTGGCCCATCTGCGCGGGCGGCTTGCCAGCTACAAAGTGCCGCGCGTGGTGCATCTGGTAGAGGCGGTGCCGAAATCTGCCTCGGGCAAGATCCTGCGCCGGGTGTTGCGCGACCGTCTGGCGGGATAGAAAAAGGGGGCGGCGAGGCCCCCTTTGGTTTCGCAAGAGGCGTGCCTCATTCGGCGACGGTCACCTTCGCCATGAAATCGGGCGCATCCACAGCGCCATTGGCGGCCTGATCACCCTTCTTGATGGCGTCGACCACCTCCATCCCGGAAATCACCCGGCCCACCACAGTATACTGCCCGTCCAGATGCGGGGCCGGGGCGAACATGATGAAGAACTGGCTGTTCGCGGAATTCGGGTCCATCGACCGCGCCATGCCCACGACACCGCGATCAAAGGTCATGGAGGAGAATTCCGCCGCCAGATCGGGTTTGGCAGATCCGCCCATGCCCGCGCCAGAAAGATCACCCCCGGTCTTGCCGAATTCGACATCCCCGGTCTGCGCCATGAAACCGTCGATCACGCGGTGGAACACCACGCCATCATAGGCACCTTCCTGCGCAAGCGCGGTGATTTGCGCGACGTGATTGGGGGCCACATCTGAGGCCATGTCGATCACGATGGTGCCGGTGGTGGACCCGGCCACCTCGATCACCAGATTCGGGCCGGGGCCGTCGGTGGTGTCCTGCGCCACGGCAGCGGATTGCGACAAGGCGTAGCCGCCGATTGCCGCAAGGCCGAGGGCGAAGAGGCCGCCTGCGATGAACCGATCACGCGACATCGGCGGCCACCCGAACGGTGATCATGCGGTCAGGGTTGGCCGGCGGCTCACCCCGGGTGATCTTGTCGACATGCTGCATTCCCGAAATCACGCGGCCATAGACGGTGTATTGCCCGTTCAGGAAATGATTGTCGGAAAAGTTGATGAAGAACTGGCTGTTGGCCGAGTTGGGGTTGGCCGACCGTGCCGCACCCAGCGTGCCGCGATCATGCGGAAGCTTGCTGAACTCTGCCGGCAGGTCGGGATGGGCAGAACCACCCGTGCCTGCGCGGCGCAGGTTGAAGTTGTTCTCCATATTGCCATTTTCCACATCGCCCGTCTGGGCCATGAATCCGTCGATCACGCGGTGGAAGGCCACGTTGTCATAGGCCTTTTCACGGGCCAGCGCCTTCATCCGTTCGGCGTGTTTGGGCGCAACGTCGGCAAGCAGTTCGATGACCACTTCGCCATCCTTCAGCGTCAGGATGATGGTGTTTTCGGGGTCTTTGATATCGGCCATGGGGGGAATCCTCCGGTTTCTTTGCGCGGGAACCTAATGGCGCGGGGCGATCAAGGAAAGGGTCAAAGGCTGCGGCATGGGTGACAGGCTGGTTGACGGGGCGCGCGAACGGGCGGAAACAGGGGCAAATCCTGTGATGGAGGCGAGCTTGGGCTGGAAAACCTTGGACGACGTGGCGCTGGCGGGCAAAACCGTGCTGGTGCGGGTGGATATCAACGTGCCCATGGAGGCGGGCCAGGTGACCGATGCCACGAGGATCGAAAAGATCGTCCCCACGGTCGAGGATATCATCGCCCGTGGCGGCAAGGTCGTGCTGCTGGCGCATTTCGACCGGCCCAAGGGCAAGGTCGTCCCGGAGATGAGCCTGTCGCACGTCGCCCCTGCCCTGGAGGCGGCGCTGGGCCGCAAGGTGGTGTTTGGCGCGGATTGCGTGGGCGATGTGGCGAAAGCGGCCATCGCTGCGGCCGCACCGGGCGATGTGGTGCTGCTGGAAAACACCCGCTTTCATCCGGGCGAGGAAAAGAATGATCCTGCTCTGGCACAGGGAATGGCGGCGCTGGGCGATATCTTCGTCAATGACGCCTTTTCCGCCGCGCACCGCGCCCACGCCTCCACTGCGGCCTTGGCCCATCTTCTGCCCGCAGCGGCTGGTCGGTTGATGGAAGCAGAGTTGCGCGCGCTTGAGGCCGCCTTGGGCAACCCGGTGCGCCCGGTCGTGGCTGTGGTCGGCGGGGCCAAGGTTTCCACCAAACTCGACCTCTTGGGAAATCTGGTGACAAAGGTCGATCATCTGGTGATCGGCGGCGGCATGGCCAATACCTTCCTAGTTGCGCAAGGCGTGGAGGTGGGCAAATCACTGGCCGAACGCGATATGGCCGATACCGCGCGCGAAATTCTGGGCAAGGCACAGGCCGCGGGCTGCACCATCCATCTGCCGGTCGATATCGTCGTTGCCCGCGAATTCAAGGCGGGTGCCGCCAGCGAAACCCTGCCCGTGGCGCAATGCCCGGCGGATGCGATGATTCTGGATGCAGGCCCGGCGACCGTGGCCGCGCTGGTGAAGGTGTTCGAGGCGTCGAAAACCCTGATCTGGAACGGCCCGCTTGGCGCCTTCGAAATCAAGCCCTTTGATGCCGCCACCAACGCCGCCGCGCAGGCAGCGGCGCGTCTGACCAAGGCAGGCAAGTTGGTCTCGGTCGCCGGGGGCGGCGATACCGTCGCGGCCCTGAATGCCGCCGATGCGGCCGATGACTTCACCTTTATCTCCACTGCAGGCGGGGCCTTCCTCGAATGGATGGAGGGCAAGGAATTGCCCGGCGTGGCCGCGCTGGGCGCCTGAAACGTCGGGCAACGGGAAAAGGTGCCCGAAAATCCGGTCCCGTTGGCGCTAACTGCATTGCCGGGCGTGTTTGCCGTGGGATATGTCCGCAACAGGCACGTTCCACGGGGAGAGCAGACATGACCACCGCCGCGATGACCGCAAAGATGCGTGAGGGCCGGGGATTTATCGCCGCGCTCGACCAATCCGGCGGCTCGACCCCCAAAGCCCTGCGCCAATACGGCATCGCCGAGGGCAGTTGGGCGGATGAGGCGGGGATGTTTGATCTGATGCATGCCATGCGCGCGCGCATCATGACCTCGCCCGCCTTTACCGGCGAGCGGGTGATCGGCGCGATCCTGTTCGAACAGACGATGGACCGCACGGTCGAAGGCATCCCGACCGCCCGGTTCCTGTGGGAAAAGCGCGGCGTCGTCCCCTTTCTGAAGATCGACAAGGGTTTGGAGGCCGAGGCCGACGGTGTGCAGTTGATGAAGCCCATCGGAGGGCTTGATGCGCTGCTCGCGCGGGCCGTGGCGGCGGGGATTTTCGGCACCAAGGAACGGTCGGTCGTCAATGCGGCCAATCCCAAAGGGATCGAGGCCATTGTCGCGCAGCAATTCGCGCTGGGCCAGCAGGTGATCGCGGCCGGACTGATGCCGATCCTAGAGCCGGAAGTGACCATCTCGATCCCCGACAAGCCGCAGGCCGAGGCGCTGCTGCGCGATGCCATCCTCGCCGCGCTGGACGCGCTGCCCGGGGATCAGCAGGTGATGCTGAAGCTCAGCCTGCCAACCGTCGACAATTTCTATCTGCCGCTGGTCGACCATCCGCGCGTGCTGCGGGTGGTGGCCCTGTCGGGCGGCCATGCGCGCGATGCGGCCAACGCCATCCTTGCGCGCAACCGGGGCGTCATCGCCAGCTTCAGCCGCGCGCTGACCGAAGGGTTGACCGCGCAGCAGTCTGATGCAGAGTTCAACACAGCTTTGGGCAAGGCGATTGAGGGGATCTGGGCGGCGTCCGTGGCGGGTTGACAACAGGCGCGTGCCACGGCCCTTCCGGGTCTGTGGCACAGATGCCCCAGATTTCCGCCAGTTCCGGGCCACACGCCCCCTTCCCCTTGGACTGTGGCCGCGATTGTGATTCAGTCTGACCAACGCGCCCCCGTCAGAGGGGCGAAAGATGGCGAGAGCAGATGAACCAGACCTCCACCCGTCCGTCCCTTGGGGCCATGGCCTATTTTCTTTTGGCCTTCACCTTGGGCAGCTATTTCACCTTTGCCGCCGTGCAGGGCGATTACGGCGTCTTCCGTCAGGTGGAGATCGCGGCCGAGGCCGAAGGGTTGAAGATCGAACGCGACAGGCTGGCCATCGAACTGGCCGAAATGCAGAATCGCACGATGCGCCTGTCGGATGAATTTCTGGATATCGATCTGCTGGACGAACAGGCGCGTGATGTGCTGGGCTATGCCCGCGCCGATGAGATCGTGATCCACTAAGCCCGGTCCCGCGCCAAACTCTCCCCCATTCCGACCCTTTCCATTGCTGCATGGCAGCCATGCGCCGGTCCGTGATGCGGGCCGGATTTTTGCTTTGACCCAATAAACCCCGATGAAGTATAGGTCGTTTAACGTTGAACTACTTTATGGACAGCCGAGGGGAGGATACCGCCGATGGCCACGAAGAAAGCAGCCGACCGACCGAACGTGTCGAAGGAAGACCTGCTGAAATACTACCGCGAGATGCTGCTGATCCGGCGGTTCGAGGAAAAGGCGGGCCAGTTTACGGCATGGGCCTGATCGGCGGGTTCTGCCACCTTTACATCGGGCAGGAAGCTGTCGTCGTCGGTCTAGAAGCGGCGGCCAAGGAAGGCGACAAGCGCATCACCAGCTATCGCGACCATGGCCATATGCTGGCCTGCGGGATGGACCCCAAGGGTGTGATGGCCGAACTGACCGGGCGCATCGGGGGCTATTCCAAGGGCAAGGGTGGCTCCATGCACATGTTCTCCAAGGAAAAGCACTTCTACGGCGGTCATGGCATCGTGGGCGCGCAGGTGCCGCTGGGCGCGGGGCTGGCTTTCGCCGACAAGTATCTGGGCAATGACAACGTCACCTTCACCTATTTCGGTGACGGTGCCGCGAACCAAGGCCAGGTCTATGAGACCTACAACATGGCCGAGCTGTGGAACCTGCCGGTGATCTTTGTCATCGAAAACAACCAATATGCCATGGGCATGAGTGTGAAGCGGTCGACCAAATCGACCACCTTCTACGGGCGCGGGATAGCCTATGGCATCCCCGGCGAACAGGTGGACGGCATGGATGTGCTGGCCGTCAAAGCCGCTGGCGAAAAGGCCGTGGCGCACTGCCGCGCGGGCAACGGCCCTTACATTCTGGAAATGATGACCTACCGCTATCGCGGCCATTCCATGTCGGACCCGGCCAAATACCGGACCCGTGAGGAAGTGGAAAAGATGCGCAGCGAAAAGGACGCCATCGAACATGTCCGCGACCTGCTGCTGCAGGGCGGCCTTGCGTCGGATGACGATCTGAAGGCCATCGACAAAGAGATCAAGGCGACGGTCAACGAAAGTGCCGAATTCGCCAAGGAAAGCCCGGAGCCGCCGCTGGACGAGCTCTGGACGGATATCTACGCGTAAGGGGGGAAAGACAGATGGCAACGCAAGTTCTGATGCCCGCGCTTTCTCCGACGATGGAGGAAGGCACGCTGGCTAAATGGCTGGTAAAGGAAGGCGACAAGGTCAAATCGGGCCAGATCATCGCCGAGATCGAAACCGACAAGGCGACGATGGAGCTTGAGGCCGTCGATGAAGGCATCATCGGCAAGCTTCTGGTGGCCGAAGGAACGGCGGCCGTGAAGGTGAACACCCCCATCGCCGTGCTGGTGGAAGAAGGCGAATCTGCGGATGCCGCCCCTGTCCCGGCTGCCGCAAAGACCGCCCCGGTTGCCGCCGCCGCAGCCCCGGTGGCCGCGCAAGCCGCAGCCCCGGCCCCAGTGGCCGCCGCAGGCTGGCCCCATTCCGACCTGCCCGAAGGCGTGCCCACCAAAACCATGACAGTGCGGGAAGCCCTGCGCGAAGCT
>PNND01000144.1 GCA_013824045.1 Rhodobacter sp.
GACAGCCTGTGGGACCTGACGCGCGAAGAATGGAAGGGCCGGGTCGTGATGGTCGATCCGTTGCAGCGCGGCGACTATCTGGATCTGATGACCGAGATCGTGCTGCAGTCGGATGCGATGGCCGCAGCCTACGAGGCCGAGTTCGGCATGCCCATCGACCTTGGTGGTGCCGCGAATGCGGGTGAGAAGTTCATTGCCGACCTGTTCGCCAACGATCTGATCCTTGTCGGGTCCACCGATGACGTGAACGCGGCTGTCGGCAAGACCGGCCAGACCAACCCGCCGATCGGTTTCACCACCTATTCCGACCGCCGCGACAATGAAGACGAGGGCTGGTCGCTGCAGGTGGCCAATGACGTAGCCCCCGCTCCGGGGATCATCTTCCCGGCTGTTGTGGCGCTGGCCACGGGTGCCAAGAACCCTGCGGCGGCGCGGCTGGCCATCGACTTCCTGATGGGTGATGACAGCGAAACCGGCGGCGACGGGTTCAAGCCGTTCTATGTGGCGGGTGACTATGCCACGCGCAGCGACATCGTTCCGCATCCGGATGCGATCCCGCTGTTCGATTTCAACGGATGGTCGATTGACCCAGCCAAAACGGCCGAAGCGCGCGCCGCCGTCGGCGACCTGGTCCTGACGCTGCAGTAAACGCCCTTCCGGCCCGCCCGCACCGGTTTGCGCCCGGGCGGGCCGGAAACCTGCTATCCCCTCTTAAACCCGAAAGGATGACCGGCATGGCGACCCTCGCCTCTGCCCCGGAACCTCGTACGTTGCAGCAAGGCCGCCGCGTGCTGTTCCAGCCCGGCCTTGTGCTGAAGCTGGTCGTTCTGGCGATCCTCGTGTTGCTGATCGTGGCACCGATGACCGGAACGGTCCTGTTCACGCTGACGCCTGATGCCATCACCGCTTGGTCGGATGTGCTGGTGGGGCGGCTGGCCCCGAACCTGTTCTGGTGGCCGCTGGTCAATACCATGGTGATCGGTGTCGTCTGCGGGGTGGTGTGCGTGCTTCTGGGTGGGTTCCTCGCTTGGGCGGTGGTGATGACGAACATTCCCTTCCGCCGCACCATCGGCGTGATGGCGACGCTGCCCTTCATGATCCCGTCCTTTGCCACGGCGCTGGCCTGGGGGGGCCTCTTCAAGAATGACCGGATCGGCGGCGACGTAGGCTGGTTGCAGGGTATGGGGATCGACATTCCCGATTGGCTGGCATGGGGCATGGTGCCCACGCTGGTGGTGCTGATCCTGCATTACTTCAGCCTGGCCTTCACCATCATTGCCGCCTCATTGGCCACGGTGAACTCCGACCTCGTCGAGGCGGCACAGATCGCGGGTGCCAAGGGCCGCAAGATCCTGATGGGAATCATCCTGCCTGTCACCACGCCCGCGCTGATAGCCGCCGGATCGCTTTGCTTTGCAGGTGCCGTGTCGAACTTTGCCGCCCCGGCGCTGTTGGGTCTGCCGGTCCGGATGCAGACCCTGTCCACCCGCCTGTTCGGCATGATCGAGGTCGGCCAGACCGCGCGCGGCTTTGTCATCGGCATCCTCTTGGTGCTAATTTCCGCACTGTTCCTGTGGCTGGGCAACAGGGCGGTGAGCGGGCGGCGGTCCTATGCCACGATCACCGGAAAGGGGGGCCGCGCCAAGCGGTTCGATCTTGGCCCCATGCGCTGGCCGCTGTTCGCGGTGGCTGCGCTGATCCTGCTCTGTGCCACAGTCGTGCCGGTCATCATCCTGATCGCCTCGTCGCTGGCGCCATCTTCGGCGTTCCTGTTCTCGAACTGGACGCTGCATTACTGGATCGGGACCAGCACCGCGAACATCGCGCAAGGGACGCCGGGCATCTGGCACAACCCCGATATCATGTGGGCCACCACAGTGACGCTGGGGCTGGGGCTGTGTGTCGCCTTCACCGGCATGTTCGTGGGGTTGCTTGCCAGCTATACCACAGCGCGCTATCGCAGCGGCTGGCTGTCGGCATCCATCATGCAGATTAGCTTCCTGCCGCTGCTGATCCCCGGCATCGCCTTCGGTGCGGCCTACATCGCCTTCTTCGGCGCACCCATCGGGCCATTGCCCGCGCTATATGGCACCTTTGCCATTCTGGTCATCGCCGGCACCGGCTACCTGTTGCCGTTCAGCGTGCAGACCGGGCGCGCGGTGATCCAGCAGGTGTCTGGCGAGTTGGAGGAGTCGGCCCGCCTGACCGGTGCCAGTTTCGCCCGTCGGATGTGGGCGATCACGGTGCCCTTGGCCATCCGCGGGCTAGCGGCGGGCGGCATCCTGATCTTCGTAAAGATCATCCGTGACCTGTCGCTGGTCGTCTTGCTGTTCACCCCGACAATGCCGGTCATGAGCGTGGTGGCCTTCCGCTATGCTTCGGAGGGGTTCACGCAATTCGCCCATGCAATCACGGTGCTGATCCTGATCATCTCGATCATCGCCACGCTTCTTTCAAACCGGCTGCAGACCAAGTCGCAGCCCTGGCTCAAGGCCTGACATCATGCTTGAACTCAAGAACCTGACCAAGTCCTTCGGCGATGTTCCGGCGGTGCGCGATGTGTCTTTGTCGGTGCCGGACGGCGCGTTCCTTGTCCTGCTGGGACCGTCGGGCTGTGGCAAGACCACGCTGTTGCGGATGCTGGCCGGGCTGGAGCTGCCGACGGCTGGTCAGATCCTGTTTGAAGGCAATGTCGTGTCGGACGGTGACCGGCAATGGCAGGTTGACCCGGCAAAGCGCAATTCCGGACTCGTGTTCCAGTCCTACGCGCTGTGGCCGCACATGACGGTGCGCGGCAATGTGGACTGGCCGCTGAAAGTGGCCGGCTTGGAGACCGCCGCCCGGACGCAGCGGGTGGACGAGGTGCTGGCGATGCTGGAGATCAACCAGCTTGCAGAACGCTATCCGAACGAGATCTCGGGCGGGCAGCAACAGCGCGTGGCCATCGCCCGCACCATTGCGCCCAAACCGGGGGTGCTTCTGTTCGACGAGCCTCTGTCGAACCTTGACGCCAAGCTGCGGGTGGAAATGCGCACGGAACTCATGCGCCTGCACCGCGCAACCGGAGCGACGGCGGTGTATGTCACGCATGACCAGATCGAGGCAATGACGATGGCCACCCATGTCGCCGTGGTCAACAAGGGCCGGATCGAGCAATTCGGCGCGCCGCAAGACCTGATCGACCATCCCGCCAGTGCCTTTGTCGCCACCTTTGTCGGCACCCCACCGAACAACATCGTGCCGGTGGTCCGGTCCGGCGCAGGCTGGCAGGTGGCCGGGCGCCCCATGGATATCACCCCGCCGCTGGACGATTGCCTGGCAATGTTCCGCGCTGACAGCCTGTCGGTCGCGCTGACCGAAGGCCCGCGCAGTCTGCCGATGGAACTGGTCGAGGTATCCACCATCGCGGGCCGCACTATGGCGACTGCACTGGCTGGCGGGTTGCGGTTGACCGCTGTGCTGGACCGGCCACCCGCTGCGCGGGTGGGTGACCGAGTCCACATCGGCCTGCCGCCGGTTCCCGACGCCTGGTTCACCCCTTACGGCGAAAGGATCGCCTGATGCGCCTCCTTCTCGTCCGCCATGGGCAATCCGAATGGAACGCGGGCCGCGTGCTGCAAGGTCAGGCCGACATCCCGCTGAGCGACCTTGGCCGCGCGCAGGCGCAGGCGCTGGCCCCTGTCATCGCGCGATTGCAGCCCGATCGGGCGATCACATCCGACCTCTTGCGCGCCCGTGAAACCGCCGCGCTGATCGGGCACCCTCAGGCCCGTCTTGAACCGGCCCTGCGCGAAATTCATGTGGGCGCATGGGAAGGCCAGTCGATACCCGACCTGATTGCGGCGGATGCCGATGCCTATGCCGGGTGGCGCGCCGGCACGCACCGGCCCGACGGCGGCGAGGTTTGGGATGAGTTCACCGCCCGCGCCTCTGCCGCGATCCTGGCCGAAATGGTCATAGGCGGCGCACAGACGCTGCTGGCCGTCTGCCACGGCGGCGTGATCCGCGCCCTCTTGCAGCGGTTTCTGCACCTTGCCCCGCGCCAGATCATCCCAGCTGCTCCCGCCAGCGTCACCGCGCTGCGGCTGGACCCGGACGGCGGTCATGCCCGGCTGGAGCTGTTCAACTACCGCGCAGGTGAGATGGACCTCGATCCACCGGACTGACCGCCGCCGCCTTATATCGCATGGGAACCATGAAAAAGGGAGGAATACGACAGGGTAGATTTGGGCAACATGACAACAAGACATTGAATATGAACAGGAATCTCTTACAATAACTCTTGCGTACAAATCACCGTTTGAAAACGAATGCAAGGGCACGCTATGTGATGCTGATCGCTGGAAACCCCTTGGTTTCCATGCGCTGAACGCGACTAGAGCGCTCTCCACGGACACCGCGCGCGCGTACTATATAAGGAGCAAATGCAGCCCCACAGAAAACCCTTGGGTAGTTTGCATAATAGTCGTATTTTGCACATATGAAGCCCTACATCTCTGTTCTGCCTGATAGTCCTGACGAAGCCCTCGGCGATCCCGAGGGAAGAGAACAGGCGTCCGAAGACGACCTGTGGTTCCTGCCAGGACCGATGGATGAGGAACCTGATTATCTGCTTCCGGGCCCAAGATCTGAACCCAGCGAAACCTCAGTCATTGCGGCATGGGCCCGGGCCGAAGCGGGTTGTGCGGCCCGCCTCGCACGAGTAGCCGGGAGACTGGGCGCGCTTGACGACCGTCTGCGACGCGGGCCATCGGGTTGGCGGCACAGATTAGCCCTGATCGAGGCTGCAGAGCTAAGCTGGTTCGTTGGCGACCGGGTCAGCCCTGACCGCCTTGCACTCTGGATCGCGCTTCGTCTGTCTGGCGCTCAGGAAGACTCTGGGGCGCTGTCTCGTGTTGGATGGGCCGTTCGACGGCTCACTGGAGGGCCTGGCCCCGAAGCTGGGCTAGCCGATTTTCTCGACCGGCGGGACCCTGATAACATAGCGGATGACGCCGAGCGTTTCACTGATCGCGCCGATGGCTGGCTCGCCCTGATGGGAGCCGCCCGACATTTGCACCCGATCACCCGGGCTTGTCTGGGCTTTCACCTTTGGAGCTTGGCAGGTCTCGGTCAGCATGGTGACCGGATGGAGGCTGCGGTCACGGCAGGCCGGATTGCTGCAGCAGAAGGGAAGGGTGGAATCTTCGCACCGGTAGCAATGGGTGGGGCAGGGGGGCTTCGGGCCGGCGGACCTCCGGCAGAGCGGTTGATCCGCTGGCTGGACGGAATGGACAACGCATGCCTCGCAGCGATGCGGCACCTCGACGATCTCGAAATATGGTCCACTCGGGTGGAGACGTCCATGTCAGTTTTGTCTGGCCGTACGCCTCCGGCTTTGCGCGCTGCATTGACTGAATGGCCCTTGGTCTCTGCGCCGATGGCCGAGACTCTGAGCGGCGCCAGTCGTGCGGCTGTTCAGCGAAACCTGGCTTGGATGGAGGCGCACGGGTTGATCTGCGAGGTGACTGGCCAAGGGCGTTTCAGGATGTGGCGTGCAGCGGTTTAGAGGCCAGATGTGACCACAGCTTTTTTGTGGGTTGGCTTCGATAGCCCAAGAAGGTTAGGCGATCTTGTTAGATGAGATCACGCATCACCGAGAGGCAAACATACAACTGCTTCCAGTCCACCTGCCAGCACATTGCGGAGCACGACTGTCCCGCCGTGTGCCTGAATGATCGTGCGGGCGATTGCCAGGCCAAGGCCGACGCCGCCGGTATCTCGGCTGCGAGACCCTTCCAAGCGTACGAACGGCTCAAAGACCGCTTCAAGCTGGTCTTCGGGCAATCCCTGGCCCTTGTCCGCGATGGTGATGACGGCCAATCCCGGCGTTCGGTCCAATTTAACCATCGCCACCCCGCCATAGCGGACAGCATTGTCGATCAGGTTCCTTAGAGCGCGGTTCAAGGCATGCGGGCGGACGGTGATGGGCAGAGGCGACGACGGGGCAAGATTGGCT
>PNND01000178.1 GCA_013824045.1 Rhodobacter sp.
CCCGGATCGGGCTCCGTCTTGTACAGCCAGTTCACCGCCGGTTCGTAGAACAGCTTGCCATAGCCCAAGGGCAGCATGACGAAAAAGCGTCGGTCGGTGCCGCCCGCCTCCAGCACCGTAACGCGGTGTTTGCCGTTCGCGGTCAGCCGGTCGGCCAGCACGCAGCCCGCCGATCCTGCGCCCACGATGATGTAATCCGTCTCGTCGCTCACCGTCTGGTCGTGCATGGCCCACCTCTGCTTGCGGCGGAGCCTAGCGCCGCGCTGATGGGCGGCGTGACAGGCAGCGACAGGAAACTGTCGTTTCCGTGTTACTTTCCCTTCCAGACGGGATCGCGCTTCTCGGTAAAGGCGCGGGCACCTTCCAGCTGATCCTCACTGGAATAGAGCTTGTCCACCGTCGCCATCTGCCGTTTGGTGATCCGGTTGAGCGCGTCCTGAAAGCGCAGCGCCTCGGCCTCGCGCACCACTTCCTTGATCGCGGCGTAAACGAGGGGTGGCCCACTTTCCAACAGCCGCGCCAGATCCCACGCCTTGGGCAGCAGGTCCTCGGAGGTGGTGATCTCTTTCAGGATGCCCCAGCGCAGCGCCTCTTCGGCGTCGAACCAGCGCCCGGTCAGCAAAAGGTCCATCGCCACGTGATAGGGGATGCGCTTGGGCAGTTTGATGCTTGCCGCATCTGCCACCGTGCCCGACCGGATTTCCGGCAGGGCGAAGGTGGCGTTGGAGGAGGCAAGGATCAGGTCGCAGGACAGCGCCAGTTCCAGCCCGCCGCCGCAGCAGATGCCGTTGACGGCGGCGATGACGGGCTTGTTCAGGTTGGGCAATTCCTGCAAGCCCCCGAAGCCGCCCACGCCGTAATCGCCATCCACCGCGTCGCCCGCGGCGGCGGCCTTCAGGTCCCAGCCGGGGCAGAAGAATTTCTCGCCCTCGGCCCGCAGGATCGCCACACGCAGGGAGTCGTCATCGCGGAAGTCGCGGAAGGTCAGGCCCATGATCCGGCTGGTGGCCAGATCGATGGCGTTAGCCTTCGGACGGTCCAGCGTCACCTCCAGCACCGCGCCCTCGCGCCGGGTCCGGATCGGGCCTTCGGTCCGCATCTGCATGCCGCTCATTCCGCTTTCTCCCATATGACCGCATCCACCGCGACCGCGCCTGTCGCGGTTAGCATCAGCGGGTTGATCTCAATCTCTTCCAGCGCCGGGGTGGCCTGCAGCAGCCCCTGCAGGTCAATCACCACCTGCACTGCCGCCGCGACAGCCGCTTTCGGCCGCCCGCGATAGCCGTCAAGCAGCGGCCAAAGCCGCAGCCGCCGCAGAGCCAACGCCACCTCCTCCGCCGTGACCGGCAGGACGAGGGTCGCCGTGTCGGCAAGAACCTCTGCCGTGACCCCGCCGAAGCCCAGCGTCACCGTCGCGCCATAGACTGGGTCGCGGCGCAGGCCGACCAGAAGTTCGGCCACCACGTCCGTCACCATTTCTTCGGCAAGGTACCCTTGCGCGCCTATCATCTCTGCCTGACCCGCCAGCGTGGTTAGGCCAAGGCGCACTGCGCCAGCCTCGGTCTTGTGCGCGAAGCCCAGACCTTTCAGCGCGAGCGGGGCCGTCAGACCTGCAGCGAGCGGCACCAGCTCGTCGAGTGTCGGTGCGGTGACAGAGCGCGGGACGGCGACGCCTACGGCGGCGATCAGCGCCTTGGACGACGCCTCGTCCCGCATGCGGAGAGTGCGCCCGCCCACCACAGGCCAAGGCCGCCAGCCGCCCCGGTTCGGCCCGGTCTGCGCGGCCTTGATCGCGCCCAGCGCGGTTTCCAACCCCATCATAGGGACGACATTGGGTGCGGCCATCTTGACCGCCAGCGCCTCGTCGAAATTTTCGGGCAAAGAGGCCACGGCGAAGGCGGGCTTGCCCGTGTTCTGCGCCGCCGCCACCACCGCATCCAGCGCAGGTTGAAAGCTGGAGGGATCGCATCGGTCTGGGCGCGGCGGATCGATGATGAAGATGCCCGCGTCGTATCCGGCCAGCATTGTGGTGAAGACATCCGTCGTACGCGGACCGTCCCCCCATATGAAAGTGTGATAATCCAATGGGTTGGAGATGAAGACGATGGGGCCGAGGATGTCGCCCAGCCGCTGCCGCTGTGCATCTGACGGCGGCGGGAAATCCACGCCGAAGGGCGCGGCGAGATCGGCCACCAGCCCCGCCTCGCCCCCCGAACACGAGAGCGAGCAGAGGCGCGGGCCGATCTGCGGGCCGCAATGGTGGAAGATCTTCAACGTCTCGATCAGTTCGGCGGGGGTGGCCACTTCGGCCACACCGCAGGCGCGCAGGAAGGCGGAGGAGGCGGCGCCGCCACCTGCCAGCGAAGCCGTATGCGAGGCTGCCGCCGTGCGCGACAGTTCGGTCTTGCCCGACTTGATGCAGACGATCCCCTTGCCCGCCGCCCGTGCGCGTTCGGCCAAATCGGCGAAGGCCGCGGCATCGTCGATGCCTTCTACATACATGCCCAGCGCGGAGACGCGTTCATCGGCCAGCAGCGCGCCTGCCAGTTCCGCCAGCCCCACCTGCGCGGCGTTGCCCAGACAGGCGACATAGGCCACGGGCAGCCCGCGCGCCTGCATCGTCAGGTTGATGACAATGTTGGAGGATTGCGACAGAAGCGCCACCCCGCGATCCACCCGCACCCCGCCATGCTGATCGGGCCAAAGCAGCGCGCCGTCGAGGTAATTGATAACGCCATAGCAGTTGGGGCCGAGGATCGGCATGTCCCCCGCAGCCTGCACCAGTCGTGACTGAAGATCGGCCTCGCCCGCCTCTTCCCAACCGCTGGCGAAACAGGTCGCGCCGCCTGCGCCCATCGCTGCGAGTTCGGCCACGACATCCAGCGTGGCATGGCGGTTCACGCCGATGAAAGTGGCATCCGGGGCGTGGGGGAGATCGGCAAGACTGCGGTAACAAGATACCCCAGCAATCTGATCCCGCGTCGGATGGACAGGCCAGACCGGCCCATCGAAACCCATCTTCTGACACTGTTCGATGACATTCGCCGCCCAGCCGGAGCCGAGCACGGCGATGGAGCGCGGGCGCAAAAGGCGGCGAAGATCACGCATCCCCGACCTCACGCGCCATAGGCCCGCAGCATCTGACGGCTGATGATGTGGCGCTGGATTTCCGAGGTGCCTTCCCAGATCCGCTCCACCCGCGCGTCGCGCCAGATGCGTTCCAGCGGCAGGTCGTCCATCAGGCCCATCCCGCCATGGATCTGGATTGCCTCGTCGGCGATGAACGCCAACACCTCGGTCGCCTTAAGCTTGGCCATGCTCATGTCGGCCTCGGTGACCGTGCCTTGGTCGAATTTCCAAGCCGCTTCCCAAGTCAGAAGCTCGGCCGCCTTCAATTCCATCGCCATGTCGGCGAGCTTGAAGCTGATGCCCTGAAACTTGCCGATCTGTTGCCCGAATTGCTGGCGTTCCGCCGCGTATTGCACCGCATGGGCCAGCGCGCGTTCGGCGCGGCCAAGGCAGGTGGCGGCAACCTGCAGGCGCGTGGCCCCGAGCCATGTGTTGGCGACTTCGAATCCCTTGTGCACTTCGCCAAGGATCTGGCTTTTCGGGATGCGGCAGTTGTCGAATTCGAGGATGGCGTTGGTGTATCCCCGGTGGCTGACATTGCGATAGCCATCGCGGACGGTGAAGCCGGGGGTGCCTTTGTCCACGAAGAAGGCGGTGATCAGCTTCTTCTTGCCACGCGGCGTATCCTCTTCCCCCGAAGCCATGAAGCAGATGGCGAAATCGGCGAGGTCGGCATGGCTGATGAAATGCTTGGTGCCGTTCAGCACCCAGTCATCCCCATCGGGCCGGGCGCTTGCCTTCATCCCGCGCAGGTCGGACCCGGCGCCGGGTTCCGTCATGGCGAGGCAATCCCATTTCTCGCCGCGGATGCAGGGATAGAGGTATTTCTGGCGCTGTTCTTCTGTCCCGGCCAGCAGGATGTTCGAGGGCCGCGCGACGCAGGTCCAGTGCAGGGCGTAGTTCGCCTTGCCCAACTCTTTTTCGTAAAGCAGCCAAGAGAGCGTATCGAGGCCCGCGCCCCCCACCTCGGCCGGCATGTTGGCGGCGTAGAGCCCGGCTTGCATGGCTTTGGCCTGAATCTGCTTGATCAGGTCCATGCGCAGGTGGCCCGTGCGTTCCACCTCCATCTCGTGGGGGTAAAGTTCGTTCTCAACGAAGCTGCGCGTCGTCTCGACGATCATCTGCTGTTCTTCGGTCAGGCCGAATTGCATGGCGGTCTTCCTTACGGATCAACGTTGTAGGTCATGCCGTCGACGGCAAGCGCTTGCCCCGACACCATCTTTGCCCCGTCCGAGGCAAGAAACAGCGCCATGGCGGCGACATCTTCGGGGTCAGTCAGCCGCTTCATCGCGGTGCCGCTGGCATAGCCCTGCCGCACGGCGTCGGGTGTCATGCCCTTGGCCTGCGCCTCGGCCTCGATCACGCGGTCGATGCGGGGGCCGTTCACGGATCCCGGGCAAATGGCATTGGCGCGGATGCCGTGGGGGCCAAGTTCCATGGCCACCGTCTTCATCAGGCCGATCACGCCCCATTTCGCCGCCACATAGGGCGCCCGGAAGGGCGTGCCGTAAAGGCCGGAAGTGGAGGAGGTGAAGATCATCACCCCCTGCCCCGCCGGTTTCATCATCCGCGCCGCATGCTTGGCCGCGATCATCGCGCCGTCGAGGTTCACGGCGAGGCAGGCGTGCCATTCGGCAAGGTCCATCTCCTCGATCCCCGCCGTGGGCCCCTTGATCCCGGCATTGGCGCAGAGCACGTCAAGCCCGCCCCAATCCACCGCGATGGTGGCGAAGAGGGCGACCATCTGCGCCTCATTCGAGGCATCGCAGCGCGTGGCGCGGATGCCTTGCGGCACGGCAGCCACGGCGGCGGCGTCCACATCCGTTACCCAGACCCGATCGCCCGCATCGGCAAAGGCGCGGGCCATCACCAGCCCGATCCCATTCGCCCCCGCCGTGATCAGGACGCGGCGCGTCACTTCTTCTGCCCGACGTGACGGCCCGCCGCTTCGGGGCGCGGCAAGGCCTCGTGCGCTTCGGCGATCGGCAGCAGCCGGTCAAGGATCGCGGCAGGCGCGGCGCAGGTCTTGCCCGCCTTCATGTCCACATGCAGCAGCATCTGCTCCAGCGTGGCCACCACGCTGTCTCCCTTCACGATCCGAACGAAGACATGCAGCCGCTTTTCATCGGCATGCAGCACCTGCACGGTGCCCACCAGCGCCTCACCCAGCTTTGCCTCGCCCAGATGCATGATGTGGGTCTCAGCCGTGTAGTAGCTGTAGCCGGTACCCACATAGGCAATATCCGCCCCGATATGGCGCAGGAAGGCATCGACCGTCTCGCTGGAGGCGAAAAGGTAGCGGCTTTCGGTCATATGGCCGTTGTAATCGATCCATCCCGGCAGCACTGTCAGCCGCGCGCATTCCATCGGGCCCGTCCCCGGTACCGCCACGGGCATCGCGGCGCGGCGGCGGGCGTCATGTTCCAACAGCACCTTGCCCGCGCCCCAGTTCCGCTCTTTCAGCACGCGCAGGAAGCCGATAAGGTTCTGGTCGCGGATGCGTTCCAGCTCGCGGATCGTATGGTGGCCGGATTGCGCGTCGGATTGTCCGGCGATCAGATCCACCAATTCATCGTTGAACTCCGGCACATCCATCAGCTTCGTCCAAGGCCAGGTCAGGCAGGGGCCGAACTGCGCCATGAAATGCTTCATCCCGGCCTCACCGCCAGCGACGCGATAGGTTTCGAACAGCCCCATCTGGCCCCAGCGCAGGCCAAAGCCCATGCGGATCGCCTCGTCGATTTCTTCGGTCGTGGCAACGCCATCCTTCACCAGCCACAGCGCCTCGCGCCACACGGCTTCGAGGAAGCGGTCGGCGATATGGGCGTCGATCTCCTTGCGGACATGC
>PNND01000152.1 GCA_013824045.1 Rhodobacter sp.
GCCGTGCCGAAAGGATGGCTGTGCGGGGATCTGGCGGGCCGGGCAGGCGCAAAAGGGAATCCTGCAGCGCGGTGGCTGTCACCTTATCATCCGCGGCCAGAAATCGTTCGGCAAGCGCCGGGCCAAGGTGGCGACGCAAATGGGGCGGCAGCGCAGAGAAGGCACGCAAAAGCGCGGCCGTGTTGATTGCGGTGGGAGAGAGGGACGGATCGGCAAGACTGGCCCAAAGGGCGGCCGGGGTATCACAGGCAGCGTGCCCGGCAAATGCGCCGCCCGGATCGGAGGTGCCATCAACGAGACGGGCCATCGACAGCCAGAGCGATCTGTCGGCGTCCTCCGATGGAAGGGCCGTCATGAGGGCGAGCGCCTCGGCGCCAAAGCCGAGATGCAGGAGAAACCGCACGGCGCGCCGCACTGCTGCAGGATCGGGGCGATCGAATTCGCCAGTCAGGTTCACCATCGCTTCGGCCATTTGCACCGAGACGGGGCGGGCATCGCCCCAGTCAGAAATGGCGAGGCTTTCCGGCGTTGGGCATACCGCGCCTTGCGCAGAGAGAGCTTCAGCGGCAGACAGGGCACTGCGGGCATCAAGCGGCGGGCCAAGCCTGAGATTGGGTGAATCCGGCGCGGGTCTTGTCTTTTGTGGCGGGGCGGATGGCGGGCGGCTGACCGGTTCGACCAACCCTTCGGCAATAGCGCGGCTGAGATCCATCCTCAGCGTCTCTTCCAGCATCAGGAGCCGACGATCCGGGGCAGGCAGCGGGACCGCCATGCCTTGAGTTTGGCCAGACCAGCGCCCCCCCAGCATGGCATCGCGCCAGTCAAAGGGGAGCGGTGCGGACAAGCTACGGGGGCGCGGGCGGATGGGCTTATCCGCGGCAAGGGCTGGCATCAGTTGACCGTCCAATGCCTGTTCGAACGAGGATCCTGGCGGCGGCTGACCATCCCGCAGATCGATCACGATGGTTCCGGGGCGGAACTCGAACGGCAGCGCGTGGCAGGGGCAGGCAATCCCGATCCGAAGCCCGCCATCACCCGGATCGGCCCATATCGAGGCGAGACGCTGTCGGTTGATCCGGTCAAAGACAGTGCTGAGATCATAGCGCGGCTGCGCGCCGACGATCCGGAATACATAGCCATCCTCGGTGCGCCCGACGCGCCAGTCGGCGGGTTGTGGCAGGGTCAGCACCAGCCGGGTGAAGCCTTCATGTTCGCCAGAGGCAATACTGACCGTCTGGCCCATGGCAGGGCGCAGCGCCAACAGGAACAGCATGAGAAAGAGCAGGCGCAGCATCATGCGGGTTCGGCCTTCAGGGCGCGCAGGGCCTGCTCCAGATCGCCAAAGCCCGGGCGGACAGGGTGGGGCGTGTTCTGGCGCCCCACCTCGATGCAGAGGGCTGGCGGATGATTGTGCAGGCTTGCGACAAGGACTTCGCGGATCAGACGGTAGAATTGCGCCTCTTCATCGGCGACGGCCTTGAGCCGGGAGGCAAAGGGACCGACGATGCCGTAAGCGAGAAAGACCCCCAGAAAGGTGCCGACCAAGGCGCCACCGATCATCTTGCCCAGCACCTCGGGCGGTTGGTCGATCGACCCCATGGTCTTGATGACCCCCAGCACCGCCGCGACGATCCCAAGTGCGGGCAGCGCATCGGCGGTGGATTGAAGCGCGTGGCTGGAATGCTGGGCATGGTGCAACGCAGCCTCCATCCGTTTGTCGAGCACCTCTTCGACCTGATGGGGATCGTCATAGTTCATGGTGCGCGCACGGAGCGTATCGCAAATGAGCTCGTTTGCCGTGTGATCATCCCGGATGCGCGGGTAGCGCGCAAAAATGGCAGAGGACGCCGGCGCTTCGATATGGTCTTCGAGCCCGACTGGATTTTCCCGGGCAAGGCGCAAGAGTTCGAACAGCAGGCAAAGCAGATCTCGATAATCCCCGGGCTGCCATTTTGCACCGCGAAACACCTTTGGAATGTCGTGCAGCGTGTGTTTGACCGTGGCCTTGTCATTCGACAGCAGAAAGGCCCCGACTGCGGCACCGCCGATCATCGCCATCTCGAAGGGGAGGGCCTTGAGGATGATCCCCATCTTGCCACCGGCAGCCATGTAACCGCCGAAGACCATGATGATGATGACCGCAATGCCGATGATGCCGAACACGGTGTTTTCCTTTCATTCCGTCGGGGCGAGTGCGTTGCGGCCCGCAATCAGGGCCGTGATCGCGAAGGCGGTGTCGGGCTCCATCCCGGCAAGGGCGAGCGCGGCGGATTCCGGGCGCATACGCCCAAGGAAACCGGCAGCAAACTCGACTGGCATGGCAGCCAGCAAGCGCGCCGAATCGACAGGTTTCATCGCCTCATACACGGCGACGAGGCGGGTCAGATCCTGTTCTGCCGCCCCGTCTGAAAGGGTGACCATGCGGTCAAGATCAGCCTCGGCCTTTGCCAGTTCTTCAAGACGGGTTTCGATTGCGGCCTCGGCCAGATCCAGCGCGGCAAGCCGCTCGTCGAAGGCGGTTTCGCGGTCTGCGAGGCGCGCCTCGCGCTCGGAAAGGGCCTGCGCCACGGCCAGCGGCGGGGCGGGGCATTCCATAGGGGCGGCGGCGGCGTCCGTTGCCTCGGGGGCGCGGGCCATGGCCTCACCCACGCCAAAACCGATGCGGATGGCGCCGGAGGCGGCCAGCAAGACGGCGATCAGCGTAAAGGTGCTGCGGGGCAAGCGGATCATTCTGCAGCCTCCATCTCGCGCCGCCGACGCACGAAGCGGACGCGACGCGAGGGCTCTTCCGCCTCGGGCAGATCATGGAGGGAGGCGAGCAGCAGATCGAGCCGGGCTGCGGCCGCTTCTGCACGGTCGACCAGCACCGTCAGCCCATCTGCAGACCCGGCCGCCGCGCTGCGGGCCTGATCAAGGGCGCGGGTCATCTCATCCACCTGTTGGGACAGAACGGCAATCGCCCCGCCCATGCCGCTTTCAAGGGCGTTGAACCGCTTCAGACGCCCCGAAAGGACATGGCAATAAAGCCCAGCCCCAAGCGCGCCGGCAGCAAGCAGGATATCGGCGAGAATTTCCATGACCTGCCCCGTCAACTGAAGACGAATTCTGTGACCAGAAGGTCGCGCACGCGACCTTCGCCGGTGACGATCTGGATGCGCCGCAGGAGTTGCGCGCGGATGCGGACAAGTGCCCCCGCCTCTTGCAGGGTGGCAGGCTCGACCGCGCGCAGATAGCCGTTCAACACATCCAGAATCCGCGGCATCAAGGCCGAAACCTCTGCCGCGTGGGGCGAGGCAACCTCCAGCTGGGCGATGAACCGCAAATGCGTCGCGCGCTGCGAATCGGGCAGGGAGATGGTGACCGGGTCAACCGGGACAAAGGCAATGTCGGGCAGATCGGCGGGCGGTTCTTCGGCAGTTTCGGTCTTGCCGCCCAAAAGGCCGGAATGGGTGACGTAAAACCCTGCCCCGCCAAGCGCGACGGCGAGCACCAACCCAAGGATGAGGGGCATCTTGCTGCGGCGGGGGGCCGGGTCGGCATCTGCTGTTGCGGCATCGGACATCGACACTCTCCGTTTCAGGGACAGGGCGAATTTAGCCCTTGGCCCCTAACCGATTGTTAAGCCCCGTCGGGCATTTTTGCAGTTGAGGCAGAAGTCCGGGGTAGCCACGTGAGTCAGCTTGTTTCCTTCTGGTCGGCGTTGGGCCTGCGCCGCCAGATCATCATTGTCGGCGCAAGTCTTGCGATGTTCGTGACTATTCTGCTGCTGGGGCGCATGGCCGCTGCCCCATCAATGGCGCTGCTTTACTCGGGTCTGGATCCGGCGGCGGCCGGCGAGGTGGTGGCCGCCCTTGAAACACGCGGCGTGGCGCATGAGGTGCGCGGCAATGCGATTCACGTGGCCGCCGATCAGCGCGATTCGCTGCGTCTTGCGCTGGCTGCGGAAGGTCTGCCTGCCCAGGGTGGGGCAGGATACGAGCTATTGGATTCGCTGTCCGGATTCGGAACCACCGCACAGATGTTTGATGCCGCCTGGAGCCGGGCTGTCGAGGGTGAGTTGGTGCGCACGATCCTCGCCAATCCGCAGGTGCGCGCGGCGCGGGTGCACATCGCGCGGGGCACCGACCGGCCTTTTGGAGAGAGCACACCGCCCAGCGCAAGTGTTTCCGTCACATCCGTGGGCGGCGTTTCAGCCGATCAGGCGCGCGCGCTGCGGCATCTGGTGGCGGCGGCGGTTCCTGGTCTGCGCCCCGATCGGGTGGAAGTGATCGATTCGATTCATGGCCTTATCCCTGCGGAAGGTGATGGTCTTATGGCGGGCGCGGCTGGCGACCGCGCCGAAGCGATCCGGCGGAATGTTGAGCGGCTTCTGGCGGCGCGGGTTGGGCCGGGGCGGGCTGTGGTTGAGGTGTCGGTCGATCTGGTGACCGAAAGCGAACTGCTGTCGGAACGGCGGATTGATCCGGAGGGCCGGGTCGTGGCTGCGACCGAAACCGAAACGCTGAGCGGATCGGAGAATCAGGCGGGGGGCGAGGTGACGGTTGCCTCGAACCTGCCGGATGGCGATGCGGGTGCTGCGTCCGGAAACGCTTCGCGGTCTGAGGAAAGCCGCGAGCGTGTGGATTATGAGTTGAGCGAGACGCGGCGCGAAGTGACACGCGCTCCTGGGGATATCCGGCGTCTGAGCGTTGCGGTGCTGGTCGATGGTGAACGGGTGACGGCGGCAGACGGGACAGAGACATGGCAGCCCCGGGCAGAGGAAGAAATGGCGGCGCTTCGGGAGCTTGTGGCTTCGGCCGCCGGGGTGGATGAAGCGCGTGGCGACGTGCTGACCCTGAAATCCCTGGAACTGCTGCCGCCCGTGCCGGGCGAAGTTGCGGCTTCGGCGGGGCTGGGGATCGATTTCGCGCGGCTCGCGGGGTTGGGCTTGCTTGCGGCTGTCGCACTGGCCATCGGGCTGTTCGTGTTGCGCCCCGCCTTGCGGCAGGCACGCCGGGTAGAAACGGGGCCTGCGCCCTTGGCCTTGCCGGGCGGAGCAGGATTTGGCGATGCTGCGCCCGCGCTGACAGGTGAAATTGCCGAAGGATTCCCGCTTTCGAATCTGCCCGTGATCGGTGGCGATCCGCCCGGGCGTGGGCTGGGCCAGGAAGACGCGGACCCTGTCAGCCGTCTGCGCCGCCTGATTGGGGAACGTCAGACCGAGTCGCTGGAGATCCTGAAAAACTGGATGGATTCAGACGGAGGGCGTGCCTGATGCCCCCGCTGAAGCTTGAGGATTTCACGTACCCGGCTGGTTCGGCCGAAACATCGACCGCCACCGATCAAGATGAAGAGCTTCGGCTGGCCGCCTATGAAGAGGGGTATGGCGCAGGCTGGGAAGACGCCACCACCGCGCAATCTGACGCGCGGGCGGAGCGTGAAGCCGATGCTGCGCGCCATCTGCAGATGCTCGGCTTTGGCTACCATGAGGCGCGGCAGCATGTGCTGAAGTCACTGGAACCGCTGTTGCAGGAAATGACGGCCCGGCTTTTACCAGAGTTGGCGCGGGCGGCCTTGGTGCCGGTTGTGGTGGAGAACCTGATGCCCTTGGCAGATCGGATGGCGGATGCCCCGGTTACCCTGCGTGTGGCGCCAGAGGTGCGGGATGTGGTGGATCGCCTTCTGCCCGCAACGGCGCAGGGCATCCCGATGCGCATTCTTGAAGATCCCGCCCTGACGGAGGGGCAGGTCATGATTGCGGCGCCGACAGCCGCCGGGCTGGCCGAGGCGCGGATCGATCTGGATGCCGCGACAGCCGCCATTGCCCGGGCAGTTGCAGATTTCTTCGACCTTCAACCAACGGAGCGCGCTGATGCCGGATGATAACCCCTTTACTCAGGTTCCCATCGAAATCACGGTTTCGGTCGGTCGCGCGCGGCCCCTTGTTCGGGATCTGCTTCGATTGGAACGCGAGGCGGTTCTTGTGTT
>PNND01000032.1 GCA_013824045.1 Rhodobacter sp.
GCGGCCATTCTGGTTGTCGCCGTGGATGATCGCGATAACGCCAACCTTATCGTGCGCTATGCCCGCGGCCAACGCCCCGATCTGCATATCGTCGCCCGCGCCCGCGACCGCGTGCATGTCTATGAACTCTATCAGGCCGGGGCCAATGACATCGTCCGCGAAACCTTCGACAGCTCCATCCGCGCAGGGCGCTATGTGCTGGAAAACATGGGATTCACGGAATACGAGGCGGCCAAGCTGTCACAGACCTATTTCAAGGTGGACCGCGCCGCGATGCGCGATCTGGCCAGCCTTTGGGTGCCGGGCCAGCCCGTGCATATGAACGATGCCTATGTCGAACGGGCCAAGCAACTGGACCGCGATCTGGAAACCGCCCTGATCGACGAGCTTTATGAAACCCGCCCGATGGAAGGCGAGGATGTCCCCGCCCCCTTCACCGACGTGGCCGAAGAAGACGCCCTCGCCGATCCGACCTCGCGCCCGGAAACGCCCTAGGCCAAACGCCCTAGGCCCCCGACACGCCCGCCTCGGCAAAGGTCGCCATCCCCGAATGGCAGGCCAGCGCCCCCTTCACCACGCCCAGCGCTAGCGCCGCGCCGGATCCTTCGCCCAGCCGCAGCCCAAGTTTCAAGAGCGGCTCCTTGCCCAAAGCCGCCAAAAGCCGCCCATGCCCGCCCTCGGCGCTGACATGCCCGGCAAGGCAATGGTCCAAGGCTCCGGGCACCGCCTGCTCCAGCACGGCAGCGGAAGCCGTGCAAATGAACCCGTCCAGCACCACCGGCACCCGTTCCACCCGCGCCCGCGCGATGGCCCCGGCCATGGCCGCCAACTCCCGCCCGCCCAGACAGCGCAGCACCTCCAGCGGATCGCCCAGCGCCGCGCGGTGCAGCGCCAGCCCCCGTGCCACGGCATCTGCCTTGCGCGCCAGCCCGGCATCATCCACGCCCGTCCCACGGCCCACCCATCCCGCCGGATCGCCGCCGAACATGGCGGCTGCCAGCGCCGCCGCCGATGTGGTATTGCCAATCCCCATCTCGCCCGTCACCAGCACATCCGCCGCAGGGTCCACCGCTGCCCAGCCGCAGGCCAGCGCCGCCACTACCTCATCCTCGCTCATCGCGGGGCCCGTGGTGAAATCGACCGTGGGCCGGTCCAAATCCAGCGCATGAACTGCCATTTCCGCGCCGAAGGTCCGGCTCAACTGGTTGATCGCCGCCCCGCCATGCTGGAAATTGGCCACCATCTGCACGGTCACCTCGGCCGGAAAGGCAGAAATGCCCTGCGCCACAACCCCATGATTTCCCGCAAAAATCAAAACCTGTGGCCGGTCGCAGCGCGGCTTGTCCACACCCTGCCAACCCGCAAACCAGACGGCCAACTCCTCTAGTCGCCCCAGCGCCCCCGGCGGCTTGGTCAATTGACCATTGCGCGCAGTGGCCGCGTCACGGGCCGTTGCATCGGGTCCGGGCAGGTCTGCCAACAGGGCACGGAACTGGGACAGCGAGGCAAAGGGAATGGTCATCAATAGCTCTTTCATTGCAGGTCAGGCAGCAACTGGCTACCGAAGGGTGCGGCCCTTGGCCAGACGGGAAAGGACATAGCGATGACCAACCGCGACAATGCGCCCTTGATCCGCGCGGATCTGATATCGGCCTTCGGCCTGCTCACCCGCCTGCCCTTGCCATCCGGCGCCGTCGCCCCCTCACCGCGCGCGGCCTGGGCTTGGCCGGTGGTCGGGGCAAGCATCGGTGCCCTTGCCGCCACTGCGGCCAGCGTGGCGCTGGCGCTTTCCATGCCTGCGGGTGTGGCGGCTGCCATCGCGCTTGCCACGGCGGCGCTGCTGACCGGCGGCCTGCATGAAGATGGGCTTGCCGACACTGCCGATGGCCTCTTCGGCGGCTGGACTCGCGAAAGGCGGCTGGAGATCATGAAGGACAGCCGGATCGGCAGCTATGGCATGCTTGCCCTGCTGCTCATCACGCTGATGCGCTGGTCGGCGGTCACGGCACTGATCGCGGCGGGGCAGCATTGGGCAGGCCTCATCGCCGCCGGTGCCCTGTCACGCGCGCCCATGGCCGTGCTGATCGCCGCCCTGCCCAATGCGCGCGGCACGGGCCTGTCGCACAGCACCGGAGCACCCCCGACTGGAGCGGTCGCAGCCGCAGCCCTGATCGCAACCATCTTTGCCGTTCTCTGCACGGGGTTTGGCTTTCTTGGCATGGTCGCCCTTGCCGCTGTCACCACCTTTGCCCTTGCACGCCTCGCCCGCAACCGGATCGGCGGGCAGACCGGCGACATCCTCGGCGCATCACAGCAACTGGCCGAAGCGGCGGCGCTTGCCATGGCGGCGGCGCATTTCACCTGAACCTGCGGTTTCACCTTGGCCCAAGTACTCAAGCCCGGCCACAACCGAGCACGACAGCCAGATAACTGGGACTTGGGGGTCAGCGGGGGGCTGTTGCCCCCCTGCTGTTCAAAAAGGAAAGGGCCACACGGTTTCCCGCATGGCCCCTTAAATCTCACGGAACACTCAATCAGGCCGCGCGGCTGACCAGCACGTCGTCCACCTTTTTCTGCGCGCCCGCCTCATCGACACCCGAAACGGCGGCGACTTCGCGAGTCAGCCGTTCCAGCGCGGCTTCGTAAAGCTGACGCTCGGAATAGCTCTGCTCGCGCTGGTCGTCGGTGCGATACAGGTCACGCACGACTTCTGCGATCGACAGCAGGTCGCCCGAGTTGATCTTCTGCTCATATTCCTGTGCCCGGCGAGACCACATGGCGCGCTTCACGCGGGCCTTGCCTTTCAGCGTGTCCAGCGCCTTGGTCACGATATCGGGTGAGGACAGCTGGCGCATCCCGATTTCGGTCGCTTTGTGCGTCGGCACGCGCAGGGTCATCTTGTCCTTCTCGAACGAGATCACGAACAGCTCCAGATGGAGCCCCGCGATTTCCTGTTCTTCGATGGAAATGATCCGGCCCACGCCATGCGCAGGGTAGACAACGAATTCGTTGGGGCGGAATTCGGGCTTCTTGGTCTTGGTCATTCAGACGAATCCTCGATGGGACGACCTGCTTCATGCGACAAAAAGCTGGCCCGGGCCCAAACGGGCCACGGCGATCCGTTGCAATTGTCACAGAAAGACCCCGCTCAGGCGAGCAGCGCTGAGCCAGGTGTCAGGCTTCCGTGTGGTTTGTAACGATTTCTATACCACAGAATCACCCTGATTCCAACAACGGCGAAGGGGCTATCCGTGGGCAAATACCCGCAATTCGGGCAGAAATCCGGCGGTATGCCGAATCAGCATGTCCGATCTTCGGAAACGGAATGACGCAAGCAGGCCGTTTCCGGCTCAGTTCCCCTCGCCCGGCGCTTCCGAGAAATACTTCTCCAGCTTGCCGGTTTCGCCATCGCGCGCTTCGGCCTCGGGCAGCGGGTCCTTCTTGACCGTGATCACCGGCCACATCTCGGAATACTTGCGATTGAAGGTCACCCAGGCGTCCATATCCGGTTCCGTATCCGGACGGATCGCATCAGCGGGGCATTCCGGTTCGCACACGCCGCAATCAATGCATTCATCCGGGTGGATGACCAGCATGTTCTCGCCTTCGTAGAAGCAGTCTACCGGGCAGACTTCCACGCAATCGGTGTATTTGCAGGCGATGCAGTTGTCGATCACGACATAGGTCACGGCGGTCTCCTAAAATCCCGGAAGACTGACTAGTTTGCTTTTCCGGATCATTCAAGCGGCTCCGGGTCATCCCCCGATGCGTCAAGGTCAAGATAGAGCATCTGTGCCTCAGGGGCAGGTCCCCGTCGCAGGCCCAGTGCCAAAATTTTCACCAACCGGATGCGCGCGCCTTGCGGAAAGGTCAGCACATCCCCCGCCGCGACCCCTGCCCCCGGTTTGCGCGTCGGTTGGCCATTGATCCGCAGATGGCCGCTTTCGGCGACTTCGGCGGCAAGGGCGCGGCTCTTGAAGAACCGCGCCTGCCACAGCCATTTGTCCAGCCGAAGCGTTTCCCGCTCCGACCCGCCCCGCGCCCCGATACGCTGCGCGCCGGGGCCTGCCAAATCAGGACTTGGTCTTCAATGCGGCCAGAACCGCAAAGGGGTTGTCCGGATCAATGGGTTTCTCGGGGCGCGGAGGCCGGGCCTCAAAGGCCTTGGCCCCAGCGGGCTTGTTGCCATCGCGCCGCTCAGGTTTGCCACCCTTGCCCTTGTTGCCGCCCTTGAACCCGCCTTCGCGGCGTTCGCCCTGCGGCCTGTCTCCCTGAGGGCGGTCGCCTTGCGGGCGGTCGCCTTTCGGTCGCTCGCCACCCTCGGCACGCTTGGGCCGATCCCCGCCCTGTGGCCGCTCGGCGCGGTTCGGGCGATCGCCCCCGCGTTCGGGCCGCTGGAAGCGGGGCTTGGGTGCCCAGCTGAAGCTGTAAAAGGTTTCCATCTCGACCGGCGCCGCCTCGGCGTCGCCCTCGGCCACAGGTGCGGGCGGCGGTTCAACCGGCGGCGGGGCCAGCACGGATTCCCCTTCGGGAATCGGCGCGGTGGAGAGGGGGGCAGCCGGGGCAACAACAGGTTCGGCCACCTTGACCTTCACCCGTTCGGCCTTTTCGGCCTTGTAGCCTAGCCCGGTCATCAGATCGGCGAATTGTTCCAGCGTCATGCCGGTGATCGAGAGCATGTCGGGCGTTGCCTCGAACCCGGCGCGGCTGTCTTTGGCGCGCAAAAGATCGGCCAGCCGTTCCAGCATGTCGATGCGGATCGCCCGCGTCCCGGCGGGATGATAGCCCGACAGCGTGTAATGCTGCTTTGGCACCTCGGCGATGTTGGGGATGGTCACCAGACCCGGCGGTGGGCTTTCGGGGAATTCGTCCAGCCCGTTGGCAAGCGACCACAGCACCAGCCGCAGCCGGGTAGGTGCGGGCTTCAGCAGCACCGGCAGAAACACCGTGAACTGCCCGAACCGAACACCATGCTTGCGCAGCGCGCCGCGGGCTTCCTGATCCAGTTGCTTGACCTCTTCGCCCACCGCATCGCGCGGCAGCACGCCCAAACCTTCGACAAGGCGGAAGGCAAAGCCACGGGCAAGGCCGGTCAGCGCCTCATCCCGGCTCATGGCGGCAAGGGGTTCGAAGAGGGCGGCGATCTTGCGGTCGATGAAATGCTGCAGGCGGCGTTTCACCTTTTCGGCGACGTCCGGCCCGGCTTCCTCATCCACAAACCCCTCGACCGAGGGGCGCAGCGCTTCGGCGCCTTTCACCAACTTGCCGACCGCCGTGGTTCCCCACATCAGGCCGCCTTGTTCGGTGAAATCCATCTCTGTATCCGGCGCGTTGTAGAACCGGTCTGCGCGCAGATGGAACTCTGGCCGCAGCGCCTGCACTGCGGCCTGCCGCAGCGTACGCGCCTCATCGGGCGAGGCAGAGGCGTCTTGCCGGAAGCGGAACCCCTCCAACTTGCCGACGAACTCGCCTTCGACCATCACTTCGCCCTTGTCATTCACCTCGGCCACGAGGGTCTCCTTCTGCTTCAACCGGCGAAGCAGGACACTGGTCCGCCGGTCAACAAATCGCTGCGTCAGACGCGCGTGCAGCGCATCCGACAGGCGGTCTTCTACAGCGCGAGTCTCGTCGCGCCAATGGCTTTCATCTTCGACCCAGCCGGTTCGTTGCGCCACATAGGTCCAGGTGCGGATATAAGCCAGCCGTTTCGAGATGGCGTCGATGTCGCCATCGGCCTTGTCGATGCGGGCGACGGCCGTGGCAAGCCAGTCGGATGGCACCCGGCCCGACTTGAGAAAATCGAAGATCCGCGCCAAGAGCGAGGCATGTTCCATGGTTGAAGATGACCGGAAATCGGGCACCCGGCAGACATCCCACAGAAGGCGCACGTCCTGCGGGGATCTTACCCGGTCGCGCACTTCGGGCATTTCCGACAGGGT
>PNND01000288.1 GCA_013824045.1 Rhodobacter sp.
TTCCAGCACCATGATCGTCGGCCGCCCCGGCAAGTCCTGTAAGGACAGGTCCAGTTCCGGCCCACCGGTTTCGACCACGTCGAAACTGCCTTCCATCTCATCCAGAAATGTCACCAAAGACGCGCCGGAAAACCAGTGCATCGGTATCACCACCGATGCCCGCAGGCGCCCCACCACCTCGGCCATGGCCTCGGTGCTCATGGTATAGCCGCCATCCACGGGCACCATCACCACATCCAACCGCCCGATCGAGGCATATTGCGCATCATCCGGGATCTGATGCAGATGCCCAAGGTGGCCGATGCACAGCCCCCCCGCCTCGAACACGAAAATCGAATTGCCATCCGCCCGCGCACCTTCGCCAAAGGGGCCGCGTGTATCGGTGGTCACGTTGCGCACAAGCATCGACCCAAGGTCCAGTTCATGAAAAGCGGGCTGCCCCTCTTCCGGCCAGCCTTTCAGCACATGAGGAATGCGGGGATCGGGGTTGCTGGTCCAATGGGTGGAATGGGCGTTATTCATCGTCACCACATCAGGCACCACATCCGGATTGCCGATGTAGCCGGTGTAATCGGTCACAGCGAGGGTGCCATTCTCAGTCTCTATCGCGAAGCTGGCATGGTCCAGATAGTGGATGCGCACATGCCCCGCCTCCAGCGGCGATCCGATCGACGCGCGCCAAACGCGTTCCACCGGGGCCTGGGCAAGGGCAAAGCAGTTGGACGGTATCCGCTCCTGTGCTGCCGCAGGGCGGGCCTGCGCTCCGATCACAACCACTGCACAAAGCACCATCCCGCGCCCGATCCGCACCATCACGCCATCCTTTGCTGCCCGTCCCAAGGGTGCAAGCCTGCCACGACAGCCCGCCGCCTCCGCATCACGCTTTCGTCAGGCACCTTTGTTTTCCACAGGAAAGCGCGGTCAGCCCACGCCAGTGCGGCCCCGGCGATCCAGCCGCAGCGCGGCATAGAGCACATGGTTCCGCCAGCGTCCCGAAATCTGCAGATAGCTTTGCGCCACACCTTCGTATTTGAAGCCGCATTTCTCCAGTACCCCGCGTGACGCCACGTTTTCTGGCAGACAGGCCGCTTCGATCCGGCTGAGGTCGAGCGCGGAATAGGCGTGATGCACGACCGACTGGATCGCCTCGCGCATATATCCCCGGCGGCTGAACCTCTCGCCGATCCAATAGCCCAGCGTCCCCGATTGCGATGGCCCCCGGCGGATATTGTCCAGCGTGATGGCCCCCAGCAGGGCCTGATCTTCCCGCCGGATCAGCAGCAGGGGCAGCGCAGTGCCCTGCGCCTCGGCCCGTGCGGCCCAGTAGACGCGGTTGGTGAATGCCTTGCGCGTCAGGTGATCCCCAGCCCAGACCGGTTCCCAAGGCATAAGAAAAGCCGCGCTTTCATCGCGCAACGCGGCCCATTGGTTCCAGTCGCCATGGGTGGGCAGGCGCAGCGTCATCCGCTCCGTCTCGATCTTGACCTTGCGGCGGAAGGGCAGCATCACGCCGCCAGCCTTGCCCGGATCGCCTCCAGATCCGGTGCATCCGTCACCGGGCCATACAGCGCGAGCGCGGATTTCGCCCCGACCAGCCCCGCGCCATAGGCCCGCACATCGGCGGTAGAGACGGCGTCGATCTTTTCCACCGTCTCGGCCACACTAGGCACCCGGCCCCAGATCGCCAGCAGCCGCGCGTTGCGTTCGGCCCGGCTGGAGGGGCTTTCCAGCCCCATCAACAACCCGGCCTTCAACTGCGCCCGTGCGCGGTTGACCTCGGCCTCGGTCATGTCATCGGCGGCGCGTTTCAACTCGTCCAGCGTCAGGCCAACCAGATCACCGATCTCTTCTTCCGACGTTCCGGCATAGATGGTGATCTGCCCGGTATCCTCATAAGCCCCCGACTGGGCGAAGATCGAATAGCACAGCCCCCGCTCTTCGCGGATCTTCTGGAACAGACGGCTGGACATCCCTCCGCCCATCGCCGTGGCATAGACCTGCGCGGCATAGACATCGGGCGCGCGGTAACCCGGCCCCTCAAAGGCCAGCGCGAAATGGACCTGCTCCAGATCCTTGACCTCGCGCCGCTCGCCGCCGCCGAAATGGGCAGGCTGCAGCTGTGCATTGCCCACCGGTTTCAGATGCCCGAACAAAGCTTCGGCCTGTGCCACGATGGCGTCATGATCCACACCCCCGGCAGCGGCCAGGATCATCTGGTCCGGGCCGTAATGCTCGGCCACAAAGCGGCGCAGATCGTCGCGTTTGAACGAAGATACCCGCTCGCTCGGGCCAAGAATCGTGCGACCAAAGGGTTGATCGGGGTATGAAACTTCCTGCAACCAGTCAAAGATGATGTCGTCGGGCGTATCCAGCGCCTGCCCGATTTCCTGCAGGATCACGTGGCGCTCCGTTTCGATATCGTCTTTGTTGAACACCGGATTCAGCACGATATCGGCGATCACATCCAGCGCCAGCGCCACATCGGGCGACAGGACGCGCGCGTAATAGGCCGTCATTTCGCGGCTGGTATAGGCGTTGATATAGCCGCCCACATCCTCGATCTCTTCGGCAATCCGCAGCGAAGACCGCCGCTCCGTGCCCTTGAAGGCCATATGCTCAAGGAAATGCGCGATCCCGTTCTGCTCGGCCCGCTCATGCCGCCCGCCCGCCGTGACCCAGACCCCGGCCGAGGCCGACAGCAAGCCCGGCATCGCCTCGGTCACGATGCGAAAGCCGTTCGAAAGCGTGGTGATCCTAAGGCTCAACGGCCGGTCCTTTCGCGAATGATGGCCTGCAAGGCGGCCAGATCGTTGGCAACCCGCGTCAGTCGTTCGGGCCGGTCGTAAAGATCGCCCATCCGGGCGGGCAGCGCGGGCCGCACACCCATCGCGGCCTCGACCGCATCGGGGAACTTGGCCGGATGCGCGGTGGCCAGTGTGATCATCGGCACATCGCCCAGATGTTCCTCGGCCACCTTCACGCCCACGGCGGAATGGGGGCACAGCACTTCGCCCGTCGCGGCATAGGCGGCGCGGATCGTGGCGACCGTCTCCTCCTCGGAGCAGCGGCCCGAGGCGAAGGTTCCGCGCAGCATCTCCAGCGCGCCTTGGCTGATGGCAAAGCCGCCGGCCTTCAACTCGGCCATTAGCTGCGCCACGGCACCGCCATCGCGGCCATAGGCATCGAACAGCGCACGTTCAAAGTTTGAGGACACCTGAATGTCCATCGACGGGCTGATCGACGGGCGCACGCCATCGGTGACATAGGACCCCGACCGCATCGCCCGATCCAGAATGTCGTTCTGGTTGGTGGCGATCACCAGCTTGTCGATGGGCAGACCCATGCTGCGCGCGATATATCCGGCGAAGATGTCGCCGAAATTGCCCGTGGGCACGGTGAAAGACACCGCCCGATGCGGCGCGCCCAGCGACACGGCGGATGAGAAGTAATAGACCGCCTGCGCCAGCACCCGCGCCCAGTTGATCGAATTCACCCCCGCCAACCGCACCCCATCCCGGAAGGCGAAATCGTTGAACATGTCCTTCACGCGCGCTTGGCAATCATCGAAATCGCCATCCATGGCGAGGGCGTGAACATTCGCCTCACTCGGCGTGGTCATCTGCCGCCGCTGCACTTCCGACACGCGGCCATGCGGATAAAGGATAAAGAGATCCACATTCGCCAGCCCCCGGAACGCCTCCATCGCCGCCGATCCAGTATCGCCGCTGGTGGCCCCGACAATCGTGATCCGCTCGCCCGATTTCGCCAGCGCCGCCTGCATCATCTGCCCGATGAGCTGCATGGCGAAATCCTTGAAGGCCAGCGTCGGCCCGTGGAACAACTCCAGCAGGAAATGGTTCGGCCCCAGCTGTACCAAGGGCGCCCGCGCCGCATGACCAAAGCCCGCATAGGCGTTCTGGATCAGCCCGCGGAATTCGGCCTCAGAGAACAGGCCACCCAGATAGGGCCACATCACGCGAAAGGCGATCTCCTCATAGTGCAGACCGGCCAGCGCCGCGATATCCGCATTTGCCATCACCGGCACAGCTTCGGGCACGTAAAGCCCGCCGTCGCGGGCAAGGCCCGTCATCATCGCTTCGCCGAAACTCAGAACCGGTGCCGCCCCGCGGGTCGAGATGTAATTCATCGCCATACCTTCAAACCGTCCGCTGCCTGATACGCCACAGAAGATACGCTGTCATCCCCAGCCAGACGGCCGCCAGCGAAAACCACGTAATGGCGTAATTCATGTGGTCATTGGGAATACCCGACGTATCCACCGGCATCGGCTCAATCGCGCCACCGGTCGGCCTGCGGGCGACAATAAATGTCGGCTCTGTCTTCAGCGCTTCGGCCAGCGCCGTCACATCCCGCGCGAACCACAGACCAGTCGTGGCATCGGGCGGCGGGGTGAAGCCGTCGATTTCGTCGGGCCAGTGCAGATTGCCCTCCACCTGCGCGGGGCCCGACTCACGCGGATTGCCCCTGTCGTCATCCCGCAGGAAACCGCGATCCACCAGCACCCGCCGCCCGTCATCGGTCTCGAACACCTCGATCACGCGGACACCCGCGCCGATCTGCTTGCGGCTGACCAGCACATCGATCTGTTCCCCAGTGAACCGGCCATCCGTTGTGACCGGCATATACTTATCGGCCTCCGGGTCCAGCGTGGCGGGCAACGGAACAGCGTCATCCGAGATGCGTGCGGCAATCTCGGCCAGCACGCCCTCTTTCCACGCCAGACGCTGCATCTGCCAGACACCCAGCGAAATCAGGATCGCCCCGCCCAAAAGGCCGATAGCCAAGGGAAAGATCATGCGGCGCAACATGCGTAAAGCCTCCGGTCAAAAGGAAAGGCGCGCACCCGCCCGGGTCCGCGCCTTTCGGCAAAGGGTGGGGGGCGGGGCGCCGCCCCCCGTGCCTTGATCAGGCCCGGGTGTCAGCGACCCCAGACATAGATCGAGGCAAACAGGAACAGCCAGACCACATCGACAAAGTGCCAGTACCAGGCGGCGGCTTCGAACCCGACATGCTTTTCAGGGGTGAAATGGCCCTTCATGGCCCGGATCAGGCAGACCCCAAGGAAGATCGTCCCGATGATGACGTGAAAGCCGTGGAAGCCCGTCGCCATGAAGAAGTTCGCGCCATAGATGTTACCCGCAAAGCCAAAGGCGGCGTGCGTGTATTCATAGGCTTGCATACCGGTGAAGATGATCCCCAGCACGATGGCCAGCGCCAGACCGTTGATCAGGTCCTTGCGGTTGTTCTCATGCACCAGCGCGTGATGCGCCCAGGTGGCTGCCGCGCCCGAGCAGAGCAGGATCAGCGTGTTGATCAGCGGCAGATGCCACGGGTCGAACGTCTCGATCCCCGCCGGCGGCCAGACGCCATCGACAGCGGGGCTAAGCGGCCCCATCGGATACATCGCATGTTTGAAGAACGACCAGAACCAGGCCGCGAAGAACATGACTTCCGACATGATGAACATGATGAAGCCGTAGCGCAGGCCGAGACGCACGACGGGGGTATGGTCGCCGACTTGGCTTTCCTTCACCACATCGGCCCACCAGCCGAACATCACGTAGAGCACGCCGACGAAGCCGATCAGACCCAGCCACGGCCCTTGCCCATGCATCCAGAGCACCGCGCCGAAGAGCATGAGGAAGGCCGACACCGCCGCCATGAACGGCCAGATGGACGGCGGAAGGATGTGGTAATCGTGGTTCTTGGCGTGTGCCATTCCGGTTCCCTCGCGTTTTTTATCAGTTTACCGCGCCAACCGCAGGGGCGGCAAGCGCCGCCTGCTCTTCGGGCAGGGGTGTTTCGTAGAAGGTGTAGGAGAGCGTGATCTCCTTCACGAATGCGCCTTCCGGGTCTTTCACCATCTCAGGG
>PNND01000390.1 GCA_013824045.1 Rhodobacter sp.
GCACCGTCAGATTGCCCGAAGCCAGCGCCTGCATCATCGCCTGCGCCGCCGCCTCACCCGCGGCCTCTGCTGCGGCGATCCGCGCCTGTTCTTCCGGCGACCGCCCCGCTTCCGGGCCGTCACGGTTGGGCGCCTGTCCCTCATCCCCGGTGGGCGGCTCCTCGCCTTCCACCGTATCGGGCGGCAGGCCCTGCGGCTTGAAATCCATCTCCAGAACCACGCCGCCCTCGGCATTATCGAGGATCGGGGCGACCATCTCGGTCCCGAATGTCTCGCGCATTGACCCGGCCATCTTCTTGAAGCTCACCTCGTCGAACTTCGCAAATCCAAGGATCAGAACGAAGAACGCCATAAGGTTCGTCGCGATATCCGCAAAGGTTGCCAGCCATGCCGGCGCACCAACCGGTGGGCATTTCGGGCCGTCATCATCGTCGTCCTCGTCATAGACGGGCGGTGGACGCAGCAGTGTGAGCTTTGCGGAACTTGCCATCGTTTACCCCAATCACGCAGCCATCAGCCGCGCCTGTTCCTTCGGCGGCAGAACGGTGACCATCTGGTCCTGAACGCTGCGCGGGCTGTCGCCCCGCGCAATCGCACGCAATCCTTCCAGAACCATCTCGCGATAGGTGACTTCATCCGCGCTATAGCCTTCCAGCTTTGCAAGCATGGGCCCGAACAACACGTTTGCGATCAGCGCGCCATAAAGCGTGGTCAGCAACGCCACGGCCATGGCCGGACCGATGGATTTCGGATCCGACATGTTGCCCAGCATCAGCACCAGACCAATAAGCGTGCCCACCATCCCCATCGCCGGGCCATAGTCGATCCAGGCCTTCAACGCGCTGTGGTTGCCATCATGGCGCGCCTTCATCGCCTTGATCTCTTGCTTCATCGCCTTGACCAGCTTGCCTTCATCTGCCCCGTCGATCAGCATCTGCAAACCGCGCTCAAAGAACCGGTCGGGCACCTGCTGGCCCTCAAGCGCCATCATCCCGTCCTTGCGCGCCAGCGCGGCCAGCTCCACCATCCGCTCCACGATTGCTGGCATGTTGAACGTGGTAGGCTTGAACGCCTTACCCATCGCCTTGAAATGGCCGATGAACACGCCCATCGGCATCTTCATCATCACGATGAAAAAGGTGCCGCCGAACACGATGACAACGGATGCATAGTCGACAAAGGGCGCAACACCGCCCGCAAAGATCATCGACCCGATGATCATGACGACCGCCCCGACCAGCCCGATTAGGGTTGCGATATCCATGTTGCCGCTCCAGGGATTTTGGTTCCGTCCCCTAGAACGGCAGCATTTTCGTCAATGATACCCCTGCCTGTGAAGATGCGCGGATAAATGCGGGCGCCCATATGGAATCTGGAACGCGCGCGCGTAGGGCGGGGGGCGGCTCTAAGAAAATCAGGAATTTTCGCTCCGGCGCTAAACATCCCCATATCAGGCCGTTGTCATTCCCGAGCGCAGAAGACAGCGCGACGGTAACTTTTCAGGAGGCTGAAGCCATGACGACGATCAATACCAATATCGGTGCCCTGTCCGCTCAGGCGAACATGACCAAAGTGAACAACGATTTCAATACGGCTATGACGCGTCTCTCCTCGGGTATGCGCATCAACGCCGCCAAGGACGATGCCGCCGGTATGGCCATCGCCGAAAAGATGACCTCGCAGGTCATGGGGATCAACCAGGCGGTCCGCAACGCGACCGATGGTAAGAACCTGATCGACACCACGGAAAGCGCACATGTCGAAGTCTCGAGCATGCTGCAGCGCGTCCGTGAACTGGCCGTGCAGTCGGCCTCGGACACCAACACCAGCTCTGACCGCGGCAACATCACCGCCGAGGCTCGCCAGCTGCTGCAGGAAATCAACCGCGTCGCTGAAAACACCACCTTCAACGGCATGAAGGTCATGGACGGCTCCTTCTCGGGCAAGCAGTTCCAGATCGGTGCTGATGCAGGCCAAACCCTGTCGATCTCCATCGACAGCACCGCCGCCACCGCCATCGGCGCCTACAAGGAAGCCACGCTCGCATCGGCCTCGGCCACCGGCGTCGCGGCACAGGACATCGTCATCACCGGCGGCGCCGGCAGCGCCCAGATCAGCGCAACGGCTGGTCAGTCGGCTGAATCGCTGGCCTCCGCCGTCAACGCCGTCACGTCGCAGACCGGGGTTGCCGCAACCGCCAAGACCCAGGCAACGCTGTCCTTCACCGGTGCTGCTGCTGCGGCCGGTACGGTCAGCTTCACGCTCAACGGCACGTCCATCGGCACCGGTGTTGCCATCTCCACCGATGCAGGCGGCGCTCTGGACCTGACCTCGCTGCGCGACGCGATCAACAGCAAATCGGCCAGCACCGGCATCACCGCCACGATGGGCGATAACAACGCTTCCATCGTGATGACCGATGCCAACGGTGGCAACATCACCATCGACGACTACACCCACACCGCCACCACCACGGGCATCACCCTGTCCATCGATGCTGATGGTGATCCGGCCACGGCAGCTGTCACCTCGGCACTTGCCACGGGTGCGGCGACCACCATCACGGGTCAGGTCAGCTTCACGTCGACCGAATCCTTCGCGGTCAGCGCGACGGCGGCGGCGACCGGCTTCTTCGGCAACGCGGCGGCAGCCTCCTTCACCGCTGAACTGGACTCTGTCGCTGATATCGACCTGTCCACCGCCGAATCTTCGGCCAAGGCCATCGAGGTGATCGATGTCGCCCTGCAGAAGATCAGCCAGTCGCGCGGTGAACTCGGTGCCGTGTCCAACCGTCTCGACTCGACGATCTCGAACCTGACCAACATCTCGGTGTCGACTCAGGCTGCCCGGTCGCAGATCGTGGATGCTGACTTCGCCCAGGAATCGACGAACCTCGCCCGCGGCCAGATCCTCTCGCAGGCGGCCACCGCGATGCTCGCTCAGGCGAACTCGTCCAAGCAGAACGTGATGAGTCTGCTCCGCGGCTGACGGTTTACCGACAGACAAAAGGATGCCCCCGGTGCATACGTACCGGGGGCATCTTTATTTTTCAATGACTTACACATTGCAAAATCGGCGATCTTCCGCTTTTCGCCTGCTTTTCGCCTGCTTTCAGGGTGTCAAACGTTGGTTTTGCACCGCGCTACAATCCTGCGCCAAACTCTCGTCAAGGAGAGCCAAACATGCAGCTTTTTACCGCCCAGTCCATCGGTCAACGCCAGTCGCTCGTCGTCACCGCCCAGCTTCAGCAGGCGATTCAACTGCTGCAGATGGGCAATACCGACCTGCAAAGCTTCATCGAATCCCAGGCCGAAGAGAACCCGTTTCTCGAGGTTGGCTCCCGCGCCGTGCAACCCAAATCCACCCGCGATCTCACCCTTCCCTCGCAACTGCGCGCGGGCGGTGATGACTGGGATCGCATCGGCCAACTGGCCGCCGATCCCGGCCCCTCGCTCTATGCCCATGTCGCAGCCGAAATCGCGCGCCTGAACCTGTCGCCTGCAGAGGCTCTGATGGCCGAGGCTTTCCTTGATGCGCTGGAACCTTCGGGCTGGCTGGGCCAGCCGCTCGCCACCATCGCCGACCGCCTGTTCATTTCCGAGGAAGAAGCCGAACACCTGCTCGTAAAACTCCAGCGGATCGAACCCGCCGGTCTCTTTGCCCGCAACCTGTCGGAATGCTTGTCGCTTCAGGCCGCCGAACAGGGCCTGCTCACCCCGGCCTTCTCGGCCCTGCTGGACCACCTGCCGATGTTGGCGCAGGCCGATCTGCGCGGCCTCTGCCGCGCCTGCAATGTGGCGATGGATGATCTGAAATCCATGCTGCGCCAGATCCGCAGCTTCAACCCCAAACCCGGCGCCACTTTTGATGCCACACCCATCACCCAGCGCGCCCCTGATCTGATCATCACGCGCGGCGCCGAAGGCTGGCGTGTCGATCTCAACCGCTCCACCCTGCCAACGGTCGTCGTGCGCAGCGATGAGGCCCGCCGCCTTTCGCGCCGTCAGGTCACCGCCAATGCCTATGTCGCCGAACGCCTGTCGGTCGCGCGCTGGCTGTCGCGCGCGGTGGAACACCGCAACCAGACCACGCTCAAAGTGGGGGCCGAAGTCGTGCGCCGCCAGATCGATTTCCTCGAACTCGGGGCCTCGCGCATGCGCCCCATGGTCCTGCGCGAAGTGGCCGAGGCGATCGGCGTGCATGAAAGCACCGTCAGCCGCGTCTGCTCGGGCATCCTCATCGCCACGCCGCAGGGCACCTTCCCGCTGAAAAGCTTTTTCAGCGCCGCGCTCGCCAACCGCGATGAGGCGGGCGAAGCCGGTTCCGCATCCGCCGTGCGTCACCGCATCCAGAAAATGATCGCCACTGAGAACCCCGAAGAGCCGCTGTCAGACGATCACATCGCCCGCGTCATTGGTCAGGAAGATGGCGTCCAGCTTGCCCGCCGCACCGTCGCCAAGTACCGCGACCAGCTGCGTATCCCCTCTTCGGTGGATCGCCGCCGCCGCGCGATTGTCGCGCAAATGTAAGGCCGCGCGATTGTCGCGCAAATGTAACCCCTGCAGGGGTCGGGAAAAACAGGTCTCCCGCTCATGCAACGGAAAAGGCCCGCCATATCGGCGGGCCTTTTTCTTTTCGCAAAAACAGACAAGCCACGGTCAGTAACGACAAGCGGGGCAAACCAGATCAGGCCGCCTGTTCTTCCGCTGGTGCCACAGCGGCAAACAGATAGCGGTCCCCCGGATGCCGCGCCAGATGGGCGGCATGGGCCTCTGCCTCGCCCCGCGCGGCGAACACGCCCGCAAAGCGCAGCCCACGTCCGGCCCGATCCGCGCGCAGAAAGGCCGCTCCCGTCCGCCGCACCCAAAGCCCCGCCGCAACCCAGACCACGGCCGCCAGCACAGGCATCACCACCGCCGCAGCGGCCAGCGCCGCCACCACCGTGGCCGCCTGCGCCCACAACCGCATCTGCAACAGCCACAGGGGCGGCGCGACCAACGCCAGCAGCGACGGCATCGCAGGATAAAGGTCATAGACCCCCATCTCCGACCGCATCACCTGATAGTTCTGCAATCCCTCGGGGTCGATCCGGCCCCCCTCTGCCGCATCGGGCAGCGGGCAGGGCACAGGCTTCCCAGCGCCCCAGCCGCGCCGTCGTGGCCAGCACCAGAAACGTCTCCGTCCCGCGCCGGAACCCCAAAGCCAGCGGCTTTTCCACCCGCTCGGCAAAGCGCGCGCGCAGCGCCGCCTCGCCCCCCCGGAACGGGCGGCCATTGATCGTATCCAGCATGTCGCCGGCCCGCAGGCCCAAGGCCTGCCCCGCCGGCTCGATCCCGCCCGACCGCAGCCGCAAGGCGCTGGTCACAGGCTCGGTTGTGTGTGTGTCAATGTCCATGGGTCACGGATATGCAAAGGGGTTGGGTTCAGGAGGCTGGGGCTTTGGCCGCGGCTTGGCCGGGGCCGCCGTGCTGCGCGCCGCCGCTTCCACCGGGGCGGGCGGGGCAGGCGGGGCCGCTGCCGCAACCAGCGCCTTCACGCCCTCCAGCAATTCCGTCATCGCCGGATCGCCCGTGCCGTTCAACAGCGCAAGTTCTGCTTCCGCAAGCGCCGTCAGAATCTCGTCGCGCATCACATTAAGGTCGGCCTTCACCCCCTCGCGGATCGCCGTGGCGATCTGCGCATCCATCGGCTCCGCCTCTGGCGCGGGCTCCGGCCCCGCCATCGCTGCGCGGCGGATCTCGTCTTTCACCAGTTCCAGCGTCGCCAGCAGGTCCGTCTTCATCACGTCCTGCTGTTCGGCCACCACATCGCCGATCACGTCGATCTGCTTGACCTCTTCCACCAACAGCTTGGCTGCCTCGGCCTGCACATCGGCCG
>PNND01000373.1 GCA_013824045.1 Rhodobacter sp.
TGCATCCGTTCGATATAGGCGCGCATCTCTTCGGCCTCGTGCCGGGCATCGCGCAGGCCTTCCATCGCGGCGCGCAATTCGGCCTCGGTCTGGGCGATCTGGTTCATCAGTTCGGCTTCGCGTTCCTCAAGATAGAAAAGCGCCTGATCGCGGGCCTCTTCCGCCTCGTGCAGGGATTGGGCGAGGTTGTCCATTTCTGCCACGTCACCGCCCGCCACGCGGGTGAAGCGGTGCAGGAGCCAGTAAGTGAACCAGCCGAGGGCGAAAGCCAGCAACAGGATTATGGCGGTCGCGGTGATGAATTCCTGGCGGTTCATGGGGCCCTAGTCTGTTCGCTGTTCTTAGCCGTTATTCGCGGGACGGGCGGCTGGACGCAAGGTCTTTTCCTGCGGTGCGACAGAGGGGCTGGTGTCGTTCGAGAAATCGGGCGGTCCGGCGGCGGGCGTGGCGGTGGCCGCCGCCGCTGCGGGAGCCGGTACGGGGGCCGGAGTGCCGATCAGGGTAAACTCGATGCGGCGGTTGGCTTCGCGCCCGTCCTCGGTGTCGTTGTCGGCGATGGGTTTGGTTTCGCCATATCCCACGGCCTTGAGCGTGGACACATCGACGCCGGTTCCCAAGAGGGCCACCAGCACGGCCTTCGCGCGATTTTCGGACAGTGTCAGGTTGTTGCGTTCGGTGCCTTGGGAATCGGTGTGGCCCGCCACTTCGATCGGGACGCCGGGGCATTGCTGCAGCAGAGTGGAAAGCGCCTCGATCAAGGGGATCGAGACATCGGAGATTTCATCCGAGCCGGGATCGAAGGTGATCTTGTCCTTGTCCAGCAGGGCCTTGATATTGGCCACGCAGCCCGCGCCATCGGCGGGCGGGGTAAGGGCGGCGATGGTCGTACCATCGTCGGCGGTGGCTTCTGCGGCGGGGTCGCTTGTCGCGGCAAGGGCGGCTGCTGGGGCGGCCCCGATCAGCGTGAATTCGATGCGGCGGTTGGCTTCGCGCCCGTCCTCGGTTTCATTATCGGCGATGGGGCGGCTTTCGCCGTAACCCACGGCGCGCATTTCCGACACCTCTACCCGGCGGCCCTGAAGGGCCAGAAGCACAGCCTCGGCCCGCGCTTGCGACAGGGCGCGGTTGCCCTCTTCCGACCCTTGAGAATCGGTGTGGCCTGCGATTTCCAGCGGCATCGCGGCGCATTCGTTCAGTGCGTCGGCAAGGCGGGTCATCAACTGCCCGGTGGCGGCGTCGATCTCGGCCGAACCGGGGGGGAAGGTGATTTTCTGATTGGCCAGCAGCGCGTCGATCTTGGCAAGGCATTCCTGCGGTGTGGGCAGGGCGGCGAGAGGATCGCGTTCCTCGTCATATGTGACAGAGACCTTGAAGGTCTGACCCTGCCCCAGCTTGCCGGAAAGGATCTGGCTGATCCTGTCCCGCGCGTTGAGCGAGCCGGTGATGCCTGACACTTCGACCGTGTCTTCGCGCACTAGAAGCGCGCCTTCGTCAAGCTCGGCCAGCGCCTCCATCCCCGCCAGAACGCGGACGGGCCAGCCATCGGGAAGTTCGGCATCAAGCCGCGTGGCGTTATAGACATTGCCCGCCCCAAATTCCGCCTGCGCGACGCTGTCGACGGCGGCGCGTTGCAGATCATCGGTCAGGCGGCCGCGCAGATCGACCTTGCCCTCGGGTGACAGGGTGGCGGTGAATTCGGCCGGGCCTGCGGCGGCGGCGGCGGCCGGTTTGGGCAGGGTGGCATCCAGCGAAAAAACCTGTGGCAGGGCGGCTTTCAATTCGCCAACCGCGCGGTCAAAGGCGGCCTGTTCGGTGCCTTCGGCCGCGACAAGCGAGATATCGGCATCGGAAAAGGTGACAGTGCCCTGACCGATGGCGGCGATGGCGCGGATGGCGGCTTCGGCGGCATCGGCCCAACGCGGGCTGGGCACGCCAAGGCCCACGGTGCAGGTGGCCTTGCCTTCCAGACCCGCCGCTCCGGCGGCGGCGAGGATGCGGGCGCGGGCGGCATCGGTGTCGGCTGAGCAGGCATCAAAGCGCACGCCTTCGGCATCCTTGACGAAACGCAGAGTAAAGGGGGTGATCACGGGCCGAGGGGCAGAAATGTCGATGGCAAGCGACATGCCTTCGGGGCGCAGGCGGGCAAGTTCGCTTTCCAGCCTGCGCTTTTCCGCTTCGCTGGCGGCGATGGCGGTCACCTTTACCCCATCGGCAGCGACCGAAATCTTGGAACGGGGCAGGAGTTTCAGCGCCGCCAGACCGAAATCAAAGGCGGGCTGCCAGCTTTCGGGCGGGTCATAGGCGGCGGTTTCCAGCATGTCGGCCACCGGGATGCCGCGCGCCAGTTCGGTGGCGGCGGCGGAGAGGGTCGCTTCGCCTTCGCCTTCGGGCAGCAGACCGATCAGCTGAATCCCGTCATCGTTGCGCAGCATTTCGATGGAAAAGCGGGGCGCTTCGATCTGGGTGGCGGGGGTGACCTCAAGCTCATCGCGCACACGGCCACTGTCGATGACTGTTCCGGCGACATTGACGGCGCGGAAGCGCGCTGCCTCATTCGGGGCGGTGCCTTGCAGGGTGACCAGCATCCCGTCGGCGCTGGCCTGCACCCAAGTGATGCCCTCATTCGCCATGGCCCAGTTGATCGCCTTGACCGACCGCCGTTCGATCACCGCCGAGGCGGTATAGGCGATGAACACCGCAAAAAGGCCCGCGACGGCAAAGGCGGCGAGCGCAATCGCCCCTTGGGGCAGGCGCAGGCGGCGCAGGGCGGCGAGGTTGAGGTTGGCCTTGCGCAGATCAATTTTGCTCAGATCAGGCAGGCGCGGCTTGGGCAGGCGCATCGGGCAGCTTTCCTTGGGGCAGTCGGCGCGCGGCAGAGACCCCGTCAGGGATTCTGTGCGCGCTGGATGTGCTTACGGTGCGGGGGGCAAAGGTTCAATCAAACCAGTGCTGCGGCGGCAAGAAACAGCGCAGGGATCAGGCCCGTGTCGCGGTTGGACCGGAACAGGATCAGGCATCCAGCCGGGTCGTCGATATTCAGGCGGCGCAACTGGGTGAACATGTGCAGGCCCATGGCCCAGACACCGGCCAAGGCGATGAGCAGGGGCCAAGGGCTGGCCAGCGGCAGCAGGGCGGTGATGGCGGCGGCGGCCATCAGGGTGACCGTGGCGATCAGGAACCCTGCCAGCCAGCGCGGGGTGTTTTCGGCAAAGAGCCGCGCGGTGGAGCGGACGCCGATCAGGGCGTCATCCTCGCGGTCCTGATGGGCGTAGATCGTGTCGTAGAACAGCGTCCAGACAAAGCCTGCGGCATAGAGGAGGATGGGGGCAAGGCCGAGGCTGCCGGTATGCGCGGCCCAGAGGAGCAGCGCGCCCCAGTTGAAGGCAAGGCCAAGGAAGGCCTGCGGCCACCATGTGAAGCGTTTGGCAAAGGGGTAGATCGCCACAAGGGCGAGCGAGCCGATTCCCAGCGCGATGGCCAGCGGGTGATAGGTGAACAGGATGCCTGCGGCGATCAGCGCCTGCGCGGCCATCCAGACGAGGGCCTGTTTCACGCTGACCTGACCGGAGGGGATGGGGCGTGATCTTGTGCGGGCCACGGCGGCGTCGATATCGCGGTCGGTGATGTCATTCCATGTGCAGCCTGCCCCGCGCATCAGGAACGCCCCGATGCCGGAAGAGGCCGCAAGCCACAGGTCGGCCCAGGTGAAGCCGCCCGTGCTGGCCGCAGCCAGTGCGATGGCCCAGAGGCAGGGCAACCACAACAGCCAAGTGCCGATGGGCCGATCCGCCCGTGACAGGCGCAGATAGGGGCGGGTGGCGGCGGGGGCGAGGGTATCCACCCAATTGCCGCGCGGGGCATCGGCCACGGTTCCGCCCGGAAGGGGTGCCTCTGGCATTTGGGGCGGTTGGGTCATAGGGTGCGGCCATGGAAGCGAAGGTTCGTCTCTTTGTAGATCAGCCCCTCGGGCAGGGGCAAGCCGTGGCCCTCAGCGCGGATCAGGCGCATTATCTCTTTGCAGTGATGCGGCTTGCCAAGGGGGCCATGGTCGCGCTGTTCAATGGCCGAGATGGCGAATGGCGGGCCGAGGTGGCCGAGGCTGGTAAGCGCGGCGGTGTGCTGGTTTGTGACAGCCAGACCAAGGGCTTGCAGATGCCGCCCGACCTGTGGCTGCTGTTTGCGCCGATCAAGAAGGCGCGGACGGATTTCATCGTGGAAAAGGCCGCCGAGATGGGCGTGCGGCGGATCGTCCCGGTGCAGACGCGGCATACCAATTCCGAGCGCATAAGGCAGGATCGGTTGCAGGCCCATGCGGTGGAAGCGGCCGAGCAATGCGGTGGCACCTTTGTGCCAGAGGTGGCGGATTTGGTGGCTCTGGATCGGCTGCTGGCAGGCTGGCCCGCGGATCGGCGCATTCTGTGGTGCGATGAGGGGATGGTGGGCGCGCGGGTGGCGCTGGAGGGGCTGGAGGCCGGGCCTTGGGCGATCCTTATCGGGCCGGAGGGCGGGTTTTCGGACGGCGAGGCCGCCAAGCTGCGGGCGATGCCGCAGGTGGTGGCGGTCAGCCTTGGGCCGCGCATACTGCGGGCGGATACGGCGGCAGTGGCGGCGCTGGCGCTGTGGCAATCGGTGCTGGGGGATTGGCAGTGATCCGGGAGGACCTGCGCGCCGACCTGTGGCGCTGGAGTGAGGTGATCGGGGCGGGCGCAGTGGTGGCGCTGGGGCTCTGGGTCGCGTCCGGCGGTGGGTATATTCTGGTGCCCATCGGGCTTTGCATCGCCGCGCTTGGCGCGGGGTTGGCCATGCAGGGCTGGCGGCGGCTGCGCTTTGCGCAGGGCGGCGATGCACCCGGTGTGGTGTCGGTGGATGAAGGGCAGATTTCCTATATGGGGCCACAGCTTGGCGGTTTCGTCAGCGTGCCCGAGCTGGAGGAGTTGCGCCTGATCACGCTGCGCGGGCGGCGGCTGTGGCGGCTGCGGCAGGTGGATGGGCAGGTGCTGCTGATCCCGGTTGATGCGGCAGGGGCGGAGGGGTTGTTCGACGTGTTCGCCACCCTGCCGGGCATGGACATGGCAGCGCTGCTGGCGGCGCTGGCACCGCAAGGGGATGGCAGCGGGCGGGGGCTTGTGACGGGCGAGCAGATGGTGGTGATCTGGCGGCGGGCCGGGCAGGGGATGGCGCGGGCGTGACCGGCCCCCCCACCTTCGGCCCCTTGACTTGCCCCGTCAGGCAAAGCACGAGTCGGGGCCTTGAAGCAGATGCGAAGCGGAGCCGTTGCCAATGTCCATTCCCCAGTCCGGTGGCGGCCTGATCGAAAGCTTCGACCAACTCGCCGCTTTCATGGAATCCGGCAACAAGCCCAAATCCGATTGGCGCATCGGGACCGAGCATGAAAAGTTCGGCTGGCTGACCGATACGCGCCAGCCGCTGCCCTATGATGGTGAACGATCCATTAACGCGCTGTTCGCAGGGCTGGAGGCGCAGTTCGGCTGGGAACCGGTCCGCGAGGGCGAGAATGTGATCGGTCTGACACGGAACGGTGCCAATATCAGCCTTGAACCGGGCGGGCAGTTCGAGCTTTCGGGGGCGGCTTTTGCCAGTGTCACCGAAACCGAGGCCGAGTTGAAAAACCATCTCGATGAAGTGCGGACATTGGCCGAACCGCTGGGCATCCGCTTCATGGGGATCGGGGCCGCGCCGGAATGGCGGCATGAGGAGATGCCGGTGATGCCCAAAGGGCGCTATCGGCTGATGACGGATTACATGGGCAAAGTGGGCACCCATGGCACGCAGATGATGTATCGCACATCGACGGTGCAGGTGAACCTCGACTACGCGTCGGAAGCGGACATGGTGCAGAAGATGC
>PNND01000304.1 GCA_013824045.1 Rhodobacter sp.
TTTTCGTAGACGCGGCTGGGGAAGTTGTTCGACCCCACGGTCAGGCTCGCCATATCGGGGCGCAGGGGCAGCATGCCGCCCCGTTCGCGCCCTGCGCCGGAGCGGCCGCCGGTCGAGAACTGGATGATCAGGCCGGGGCAATGTTTGCGCAGGCCCTCTTGCAGCCGGGCGAAGCGGTCTGGGTCGCTGCTGGGTTTGCCCGCATCGTCGCGCACGTGGCAATGGGCGATGCTGGCCCCGGCCTCATACGATGCATGCGTGGATTCGATCTGTTCGGTGATGGTGATGGGCACCGCCGGGTTGTTGGCCTTGGTCGGCAGTGAGCCGGTTATGGCCACGCAAAGGATACAGGGTTGGGTCATGTCTTGGGGCGCGAGAGGACGAAATCGAAGTCGAGGTCAAGGAAGGGGCCTTCAAACCCTGCGGCCTTCGCGAATTGGAGGTCGGTGACAGGCTGGAACTTGGCCATCAGGCTTTGCTTGACGCCAAAGACGGCGTCGGAGCGGATATAGGGATCGTCCGGATCGAAGATATGGGTGACGAGGCGGTCATAGCCCGGGGCTTCGATGATGTAGTGCAGATGCGCGGGGCGATAGGGGTGGCGGCCGAGTTGGGCCAAGAGCTTGCCCACGGGACCATCATCCGGGATCGGGTAGAATTTCGGCTTCACGCCGCGGAAGTGATAGCTGCCATCCGCCCCGGTGCGGAACACGCCGCGCAGGTTGAAATCGGGCTGAATGCCCTTTTGCTGCACATCGTAGAAGCCTTCATCATTGGCCTGCCAGACGTCGATCTTGGCCCCGGCAATCGGGTTGCCGTCGGTGTCGAGGATGCGGCCATGCACGCGCATCGGTTCGCCCTTCTGATCGAGGCAGATATTGGCCCCCATCGGCAGTTCCGGCGCATCGGCGACGTGGAAGGGGCCGAGGACGGTGCTTTCCGATGCCCCCGAAGGTTTGCGGTTGTTGATCGCATCGACCAGCATCGACACGCCCAGCACATCGGACAGCAGGATGAATTCCTGCCGCCAGTCGTTGCACATATGGCCTGTGTCCGTGAGAAACATGATGGCGCGGAACCACTCTTCTTCGGTCGGTTCGATTTCCTTGACCGCCTCATGCAGCTTGCGGGTGATGACGGCCATCACCTGTTTCAGGCGTTCGTCCTGTGCGTTCGCGTTGCGGCTGATGACGACTTCGGCGCTGTCGGCCTCGGTGAAGAAACCCTGTTCGGTGGTCATGGTCAGTGTCCCAGAATGGCGTGCAGCACGCGGGTGAGGTCGGCCTGCGGATCGGCGGTGAGGCTGGTGGCGCGCCAGGCGACGTGCTGGTCGGGGCGCACCAGAAGGCAGCCCGCATCGCGGATTTCGCGGGCGCGGGCCCAGTCGCCGCCGTGATCCTCAATCGCGCAGCGAGGACCGATCTTGACGATGCGGATGGGCAGGTTGAGCGATTGCGAGAGCGTCTCTGCCGCCGCGATCCATGGCTCGCCCCCGATACCCGTGATGAGGGTGAATTGGCCCTTCCCGGTCAGGTCCAGCGTGGAGTGCTTCGCGCCGTTGCGGTCGAACAGCCAGACATGAGGAAGGCGCGCGCCGGGATAGGTGGTGGGCTGGTAGTGCAGTTCCATATCCGCGTTCGGGTTGGGGGGCTGCTGGCCATCGGTGACCACAGCGCCGGAAGTGTAGCGCTGGTTCATTTCCACCCCGTGGCAATCGAATTCGTATTTCTTGAATTCGATGGCCTTGCGCAGGGCTTCGCGCTGCGCCTCGGCGGCCGGTGTGGCATCGCAGCGGGCCGCCATGCTGCGCTGGATCTTGTCATGATCGACGCCGCCATCCATGCCAAGCGCTTCGAATATCGGGCCGAATTCGGCGATGGACTGGTTGGCACGGGTGACGATCTGGCGGGCGATGGGGGCGCGTTCCGTGCTGTAACTGTCGAGCAGCTTGGGCGTTGCCTGCCCCTTGACCACGGCCGCCAGTTTCCAAGCAAGGTTGTAGCCATCCTGAATGGAGGTGTTTGACCCTAGACCGTTCGAAGGCGGATGGCGGTGGGCGGCATCGCCCATGATGAAGACGCGGCCCTTTTGCATGTGGGTGGCAAAGCAGTTGTTCACCGTCCAGGTGTTGGCGGAGATCAGGTCGATCTCCAACTCCGGGTCGCCCACCAGTTGGCGGGCGACTTGCGTGGCCATGGCGGCATCCACCACCGGGGCGGGCTGGTTGATGTCATAGCCCCAGACGATCAGCCATTCGTTCCATGGCCGCACCATCCGCACGAGGCCCATGCCGATGCCGCCGACATCGGCACCCGGCTGCATCACCCAGTAGAGGACGGAAGGGCGATGAGCGACGTAGCGCGACAGGTCAGCCCGGAATAGAATGTTCATCGACCCGCCCACGCCCATCTTGCCCTCGAACGGCAGGCCGAGGTGTTCGGCCACCAGACTGTTGCCGCCATCGGCACCGACGAGGTATTTCGAGCGCACGGTGAAGGTCTTGCCCGTTAGCCGGTCGCGGCAGGTGGTGGTGACGCCGCCCTCATCCTGTTCGTGGCTGACATATTCCGTGCTCATCCGCGCCTGCGCGCCGCGCGAACAGGCGGTCTTGAACAGGATGGGTTCCATGAAGGTTTGCGGCAGATCGTTCATCTCGCACGGGCTGGACATCAGATGTTCGGCCTTGGACAGGGGCGAGGTGCCCCAGCTTTTCATCCGACCCAGTTCTTCGCCCGCGAGGCTTTCGCAGAAGACATTCTCACCCATCAGGTGCTGGGGCGCGGCGTGCATCATCGCCTCGGCCTCCACCTCGGCCCCCAGATCGCGCAGCACCTCCATCGTGCGCTGGTTGGTGATATGGGCGCGCGGCGTGTTGGACAGCCAACGATAGCGGTTGATGACCATCACCTCGACCCCGTAGCTGGCCAGAAGCGCCGCCGTGGCCGATCCGGCCGGTCCGGTGCCGATCACCAGCACATCCGTGGAAATATCCGCCATCATTTTCCTCCCTTCAGATCAATGCCTTCCAGCCTGCGCTGGACAGGAAACAGGTGCAGCCCGGTCTTGTCGGACAACAGGCCCCAGAGCCCGCGCGGGGCAAAGAGCATCACCGCAATCGCGATGAGGCCAAGGGTGAGCAGATACCACGCGCCGTAATCGGCAAGCGTGGATTGCAGGATGTAGAAGACGATCACGCCGAGGATCGGGCCTTCGATGCGGCCGATCCCGCCGATCACGACGATGAAGATGACATAGGCCGTCCAGTCGATGACGCTGAAAGCTGCGTCGGGCGAGATGCGGGCGGTCTGGACATAGATCAGCGCGCCGACGAGGCCGGTCATGAAGGCGGCGATCAGGAAGACCGCCCATTTGATGCGGCGGGCATCGACGCCCACGGATTTTGCGGCCTCGGTATTGTCGCGCACGGCGGCGAGGGCAAGGCCGAGCCGGTTGCGCAACAGCCAGTAGATCGCGGCGATGGTCAGAGCGGCCAGCGCCAGCGCCAGCCAATAGGCGAGAATGTCGCGCGCCGCCGCCTCGCGCACGCCGAACAGGGCGCGGATCGACTCCACCCCGATGATATCCGACGTGGCCTCGCGCGGGAGCGAGGTGCCGGTGCCGCCGCCAAGAGCCTTCCATTGGGCGACGAGCAGGCGGGTAACCTCGGCGATGACCCAGGTGCCGATGGCGAAATAGGCGCCTTGCAGGCGGAAGGCGAAGAAGGCGGTGGGGATCGCGAGGGCCAGTGCGGCGATGCCGCCCAAGGGGATGGCAAGGACGGGGTCCAGCCCCAACAGGATGACGCCCGCAAACATGGCATAGGCGCCGATGCCGACAAAGGCCTGTTGGCCGACACTGACAAGACCGCCGTAACCAGCGAGCAGGTTCCAGAGTTGAGCGAGCGTGAGCAGGGTGAGGATGGTGAACAGATCCTGAATCAGCGCGCGGGGGGCGATGGCGGGCAGGGCTAGGCCGATCCCGATCAGTGCCAGCGCAGCGATGCCTGCGATGGTGCCCATGCGGGTGCGGATGATGACGTGGGGTGCCATGGTCAATCCACCGCCCGTGGGAACAGCCCGCGCGGGCGTATCAAGAGCACGATCAGAAAGGCGATATGGCCCGAGAGGATCTGCCATTCCGGGTTGATCGCCGCGCCCATGGTTTGGGCCACGCCGATGATGATGCCCCCCGCAAGGGTGCCCCAGAGGCTGCCAAGGCCGCCGATGATGACCGCCTCAAACGCATAGATCAGGCGGGCGGGGCCGATGGAGGGATCGAAGTTGGCCCGCATTCCAAGGTAAAGCGCGGCGATGGTGACCACGACCATGGCAAGGCCCGTGGCGATGGCGAAGATGCCCTTCGGCGCGATGCCCATCAGGCTGGCGGTGACGGGATCATCGCTTGTGGCGCGGAAGGCGCGGCCAAGCGCGGTGCGGTAGAAGATCTGGTTCAGCCCCACGATCACCGCTATGGCGGTGGCGAAGGTCAGAAGCGGCATCCAGCCCACGGTGACGATGCCGAGGTTGACCGAGGCGCTTTCCAGTGGGCCTGCCGGGATACGCTGACTGTCGGCCGAGAAGGCTTCCAACATCCCGTTTTGCAGGGCGACGGACAGGCCGAAGGTCACCAGAAGCGGGGGCAGGATGTCCTTGCCCAGCACGTGGTTGAGGACAAAGCGTTGCAGCGCCCAGCCGAGGGCGAACATCAGCGGCGCGGCAATCAGCGCGGCGAGGAATGGGTTCAAGCCGAGGCTGCCGGTGATGAGCAGGATCGCGAAGGCTGCGAAGATGATCATGTCGCCATGGGCGAGGTTGACCAGCCGCATGATGCCGAAGACGAGGCTGAGGCCTGCTGCGAAGAGGGCATAGAGACCGCCCAGCAGGATGCCTTGGACGAGGGTGTCGATCCAGATCATGCGGCATCTCCGAAATAGGCGGTGTGGATGGCGTCGCGGCTGACCGTGGCCGCCGGGGCGGAGAGGGTGACGCGGCCTTCCATCATGCAATAGACGCGGTCGGCCACCGAAAGGGCGCGGCCGATATCCTGTTCCACCACGATGATCGCGGCACCCGATGCCTTGATGCGCGGCATGGCGGCATAGATGTCGCGGATCACAACGGGCGCGAGGCCGAGGCTGATTTCATCGCAAAGCAGCACTTCGGGATTTGACATGAGCGCGCGGCCGATGGCCACCATCTGCTGCTGTCCGCCGGAAAGCGCGGTGCCGGGGACGTTGCGCTTTTCGCGCAGGATCGGGAAAAGGTCGTAGATCGCCTCAAGGTTCCAAGGGCCTATGGCGCGGCGGACCTGACCGCCGATTTTGAGGTTTTCCTCGACCGAGAGGGAGGGGAAGAGCTTGCGCCCTTCGGGTACCATGGCGATGCCGCGCTGCATGACGATCTCAGGCGGCAGCGCGCCGATGGCTTCGCCCCGGTGCAGGACCATGCTGGGATCATTGCGCAGAACGCCCGTGATCGACCGCAGGAGGGTGGATTTGCCCGCGCTGTTTGCGCCGATGATCGCGACCGTCTCGCCCGCCGAAAGTGACACATCCACGCCGAACAGGGCGCGGAATTGGCCGTAACTGGCAGTGAGGCCTTTGGTTTCCAGCAGGATCATGCTTCGATCCCCAGATAGATTTCGCGCACGTCCTTGCTCGCCATAATCTCCTCTGGCGCGCCGATTCCGATGACGCGGCCGAAATCAAGCACCAGCAGGCGTTCGACCACGGCGGTCAGGGCGTGCAGGACATGTTCAATCCAGATGATCGTCATGCCTTGGGCGTGCAGGCCCTTGATCGTGGCGATAAGCGCCTTGCATTCGCCTTCGGTCAGGCCGCCTGCGATTTCATC
>PNND01000338.1 GCA_013824045.1 Rhodobacter sp.
TGCGCGAGCGCTTCCAGGGCAGCCGAAACGGCTGTGATGGGTCCGCCATGGTGGGTCACGGGAAAGCTCCAGACTCTGGGACGTTGCGCCGAGGCGCAATAGCATGGCGGGCCAAGACAAAGGAAATTCATAATTTTACTTATGATTATGAATCTGTCTCATGTTTTATAGCCGCCCGGGGCCTGTAGGCAGAGCCGACATGCAGGTCGGCGTCGGCGTGCGCGCGCTGCGCTGATCTGCGGGCAAGACGGCTGCGGTCCGGTCCCCGCCCCCCGGCCCAGTATCCGGCTCCGTATCCGGCCCAGTATCCAGTTGGCAGACTCATGAGGATATGGCCCAAAGCCGGGATCATCGGTCCCCCGGATCATGCTCTGACGCATGTGGGGGGGAAAGAGGGAATACGGTGCGGTGTAGCCATCAGGCGCCAAATCCGTGGCTGCCCCCGCAACTGTGAGCGGAGAGCGATGCCGAAAATGCCACTGGGCCAAGTTGGTCCGGGAAGGCCGGCAAAGCTGAGACCCGCGAGCCAGGAGACCTGCCTGTGACGTGTGCCGGAGCGATCCGGTGCGCCAATCCGGACGCCGGGGTGCGCGTCTGGCTCGCGACAGGTGTGCAGCCCGTTTCGTGCCTTCATCCCGAACGTCCTTTCACAACGCCGCCCGAAGGCGGTCCATGAAAGGGACGACCCATGACCAAGCTTGCCAAGTTACTGGCCACTGCCGCCCTCGCCCTGTCGCCCATCGCGGCGCAGGCGCATTTCCAGTTGATCTACACCGAGAATCCGATTGTCGAAGGGGCGGGCGATGTGCCGCTTCGGCTGATCTTCTGGCATCCGTTCGAAAACGGTCACGCCATGGATATGGGGAAGCCGCTGGCGTTCTACGCGGTCAACAAGGGCGCGAAGATCGACCTGATGGACCGGCTTGCGCCGATCACCTTCCAGGGTAAGGAGAATACTGCCGCCGCTATGAGGCGACATTGCCTGTGACCAAGGCGGGCGACTATGTGGTGGTGCTTGAACCCGCGCCTTACTACGAGGAAAGCGAGGATATTTTTATCCAGCAGCTGACCAAGGTCTATTTCAACAATGCGGATCTGCCGACCGATTGGATGGAACCGCAGGGCCTTGCGACCGAGATCCTGCCGCTGAACAAGCCCTATAACATTGTCGCCGGGTCCACCTTCACGGGTCAGGTGCTGTCCGAGGGCAAGCCGGTGGCGGGTGCCGAGATCGAGATCGAATATATGGCCGCAGAACCCAATCTGGCCACCAATGCGGCGGGCGAAGCCGTGGCCGGCCCGATGCCCGGAGGAGCGGTCGTGGCCGTGTCGGATGCCAACGGTTACTTCACCTTCGGCGTGCCCAAGGCGGGCTGGTGGGGCTTTGCCGCGCTGGGATCGGGGCCGGTCAAGGAGCATGAAGGCAAGGAGCTCAGCCAGGATGCGGTGATCTGGGTTCGTGCCTGGGATGTGAAGTGAGATGCATATCGTCGATGGAGCCCTTGCCAGTCCGGTTGTGATTGGCGGCGCGATTGCAACGGCCGGGGGCATTGCCTTGGGCCTGCGCGCCATGACGATGGAGCGCATCCCGGCGGCAGGCGTGCTGTCGGCTGCGTTTTTTGTCGCCTCGCTGGTGCATGTGCCGATCGGGCCTTCTTCGGTGCATCTGATCCTGAACGGCATGGCGGGGCTGGTCCTGGGCTGGGCCGCCTTTCCGGCGCTGTTCGTGGGGCTTTTGTTGCAGGCGGTGTTCTTCGGTTTTGGCGGCGTGACGGTGCTGGGGGTGAACACCTTCAACATCGCCATGCCTGCCGTGATCGTCGGGTTGCTTCTGGGTCCGATGATCCGGCGCGGAGGCGCACATGCCGCCTTCTGGGGCGGCGTTGGCGGGGCGTTGGCGATTGCGCTGACCACGGGCTTTGTTGCCGTCTGTCTTGCGCTCAGCGGTGATCAGTTCCTTCCGGCTGCCAAGCTGGTGTTCTTCGCCCATATTCCGATCATGGCGGTGGAGGCAGTGCTGACGGCCGCCGCCGTCTCGCTGGCCATCCGCGTCAAACCCGAGCTTTTCCGTGCCATGGAGACCCAACCGTGAAACCTTCTGCTATCTTTCTGGCGCTGGCGCTTGCGCTGGCCCCGCTGCCCGCGCTGGCCCACAAGGTGATCGCCTCGGTTTTTCCCTCGGGGGCGCAGATCGAGGGCGAGATCGGGTTCTCGAACGGGGATATGGCAAAAGCGGCCACCGTCACCGTGACCGACCCGACGGGGCGCGCGCTGGGTCAGGCTGTGACCGACGACAACGGCGCGTTCACCTTCACTCCGACCGAAGCGGTGGATCATGTGTTTCATGCCGATCTTGGCGGGGGTCATGTGGCCAATGTGACGATGGCGGCGGCGGATGTGGCGAAGATCGTCGAAAAGGCAAAGACAGCCGGAAATCCCGGCCCGGTTGCGGCAGCGGCCATCGACCCCGAGGTTATCGCCACCATCGTGCGCGACGAGATGCGCCCGCTGCGCCAAGAGATTGACGCCTACAAAGAGAAGAACGACCTGCAGGCCATCCTCGGCGGCATCGGCTATATCGCCGGGCTGTTCGGCCTGGGCTTTTATACTGCGGCGCGGCGTCGTCTGGCGGCGGTCTGATCTTGGGCAGCATCGCGGAAGCAGAGCCGCTAATGGCGGGGCGGGCACGGGGCGCGGCACCGCTGCGTCAGGTGGACCCACGCGCGCGCATCGTCTCGGCACTGGCCTTTGCGGTGGTCGTCACCGGGCTTTCGACGCTGGGCGCGCTGGCATTGGCGATGGCGGCGGCGCTTCTGGCGCTTGGCTGTTCCGGGCTGCCCGCGGCGCGCACATTGAAGCGCATGGCGATGATGGACGGCTTCATCATTTTCATGCTGCTGATCCTGCCATTCTCGACCCCCGGCACGCCGGCGCTGACCCTGCCCTTTGGGGTGGTGGCGACGGTCGAAGGCTTTCGGCTGGCGGTCGAGATCGGATTGACCGCCAATGCGGTGATCCTGATGCTGATGGCGCTGGTGGGCACGATGGAGCCGGTGATGCTGGGTCATGCGCTGGCGCGGCTGCGGGTGCCTCGGGCGCTGGTGCATCTGCTGTTGTTCACGGTGCGCTACATCGAGGTGTTGCGCGCCGAATATGCGCGGTCGCGGGTGGCGATGCGCGCGCGCGCCTTTCGCCCCGGATCGAACCGGCACACCTGGGTCAGCCTGGGCCATCTGATCGGCATGATGCTGGTGCGGGCGCTGGAACGCTCGGAACGCATCCTGCAGGCGATGAAGTGCCGGGGATTTACCGGGCGTATCCCCCTTCTGGACGACTTCTCCTGGCAGGCGACAGACCGCCGATTCTGTGCGCTCTTCGGCCTTGGGCTTCTGGCGCTCGTTGCCTTGGAGGTCGCACTTGTCCATCTTGCTTGAGCTTGAGGATATCCAGTTCAGCTATCCCGGCCAGCCACCCGTGCTGCGTGGTGCCAGCCTTGGCCTTGCCGCGGGCGAGAGGGTGGCTTTGGTGGGGCCCAATGGCAGCGGCAAGTCGACCTTGCTTCGCATCGCCCTTGGTCTCTTGCGGCCCGCGCGCGGTACGATCCGCGCCTTTGGTGAGACCCGACAGCGCGAGGCGGATTTCGTCGATCTGCGCCGCCGCATTGGGCTGGTCTTTCAGGACCCCGACGATCAGCTTTTCTGCCCCACCGTGGCGGAGGATATTGCCTTTGGCCCCCTGAACCTCGGCCATTCCCGCGCCGAGGCGCTCCGGATGGTCGACCAGGTGTTGGACCAACTGGCCCTCGGCCATCTGCGTGACCGCATCACCCATCACCTCTCAGGCGGCGAAAAGCGACTGGTCACCCTGGCCACGGTCTTGGTGATGCGCCCTGATGTCCTCTTGTTGGACGAGCCCACCAATGCGCTGGACCCCGAGAACGAAGAGCGGCTGCTGGCGATTCTGCAGGCGCTGCCACAAGCCATCCTGCTTGTCAGCCATGATCCGGGTTTCCGCGCCCGCTTGGTGCAGCGCGAAGAACGGCTGGTGAATGGCCAAGTGAGCGGCAACTCCGGCGGGACGTGACAGAGACCTTTGTATGCGTCCAAGCCTGTCGCGACGTCGGAGCTGCATGGTGCGCAGTGACAAAAGACTATGGCGCGCTTTCGATCTTGACCGAGCATCGGCTTGTCCGGCTTCACTGCGGCCGAAGGGCCCGCATGTGGGTCCGCGCAGAGGGATGGGCATGGCAATCGGACGGCTTTGCATTGCTGGCACCCTGCTTGTGAGTGGGGCCCTGCCCAGCTACGGCGAGGTGTGCCCGAGTCTTGCAAGCTGGCAGCGGGATACGAGAAGGGACCGGTAGAGAAGAATGTCCGCAATGCCCGCCACCATAAATCTCAGCTTCAGAGAATGGGCCACAGTCTGCGGCGACGCCAAGATCATCACGGCCTCGCTCGACCATCTCACACAGCGGCCACATCACGGAAACCCGAAAGGCAGCTATCGCTCAGACGCAAGTTCAACCGCCACAGCCCGGAGGAAGAGGGACGCAATCCATGCGTTGCCCCACAATGATCCAAAATCCAAAATCAAAGGTGAGTGACTTCTCGATGGAAATTCCGGGTCAACTCTCTCTGCAAATCAACACGTTGAAACCCGGTCGTAGAGGGTAGCACAGCGTCTATCATGTCGGAGCATTCATAATATTCTCATCTACCATGAACAATGTTCATATTCCGCTTGCAGTCTTCGGTCCTTCGCATACCCGGTCAGGCCGACAATTACGTGCGTTTTCCTGTCCCGATCACTTCTTGAATCCGATGGACAAAGCGAAGGCATAACTGCTTTCCGTCAGACCTTTTGGGGCTGCGGGGAAACGCCCTGCCCTTTCGACAGCTTTTAGGGCTGCACGGTCGAGAGCTGCGTTTCCGGACGACCGCGATACATCCATGCTTAAGAGGCGTCCGTCGCGCCCGACGACCAGCGCCAGCGTGACGGTCCCGACAGCGCCATCGGCCCCGGCGGGGTATTGCTTGCGGCGTTCGATGCGGGCGCGAACCTTGGCACCCCAGGTGGCCATGAGGTCATTGACCGCCGATTGCGACAGGGTTGCCGCCTCAGCGGTCCCGCCGCTGCCCGCTGTATCTTTCGTGCCAGTGCCTGCGGCGGTCTCGGCCTTGCGGCTTTCGCTTGGCGCCTGGGGTGCCGGGGGGGCAGGCGGTGCCGCCTCGGCGGATGGCGTTCCGTCTTCGCGACTGTCCGGGTTCTGCGGCTTTGGCGGGTCTGGTTTCGGCAAAGGGCTATCCGCGGTCTTCGCCGTCGGATTCTGCGGCGTCTCTGGCAGTGGATCCCGAAAAAGCGGATCGGGCTCGGCTATGGGCGGGGGAGGCAGCACGATCGCTGCTGCCATGTCGGGCTCTGCCACGGAAGCGAGGTCCCTCAGTTCGGGTCGGTCAACCTCGGGGCGGGGGGACGTCAGCATTGGTTCCGGCAGGATCGGCGGGGCTTCTTCGGGCGCCGGTTCTGGGGCTGCTAGCGTTGGGGCCTCTGTCATGACTTCGGGCGGCGGCGCGGGTTTGGTCCAATCCGGGACCAGTTCCACCATCATGGCCTGAGTTTGTTGCGCGGCCTTCGACGAAACAAGATCCCCGCCATCCGCCCCGTCCGACACGGCCCCGGGAACGGCGACAAGAAGGAGACTCAGCGGGGCAAGATGCAGGGCAAGCGACAGCGCCATCGGAAGCCGCTTCCCCCGGTCCGGTCGGTCTTGCGCCGGGCCCGTCGACCGCAGGGCAATGAGGTCGGCTGCTCTGACGCGCTGCCCGTCGTCCCCTGGGACCAGAACCGGC
>PNND01000099.1 GCA_013824045.1 Rhodobacter sp.
ATGTCGATCATGTCGCCCTCGCGCACCAGCCCGATCGCGCCGCCAGACGCGGCCTCGGGGCTGGCATGGCCGATCGACAGGCCCGATGTCCCACCCGAAAAGCGGCCATCCGTCAGCAGGGCGCAGACCTTGCCCAGCCCTTTGGATTTCAGATAGCTCGTCGGATAAAGCATCTCCTGCATCCCCGGCCCGCCTTTGGGGCCTTCATAGCGGATCACCACCACATCGCCGGCCTTCACCTCATCATTCAGGATGCCCGCCACGGCGGCGTTCTGGGATTCGTACACCTTGGCCGGGCCGGAAAAGACAAAGATCTCTTCATCCACACCCGCCGTCTTCACGATGCAGCCGTCCAGCGCGATATTGCCCTTCAGCACCGCCAGACCGCCCTCTTTGGTAAAGGCATGTTCCACCGACCGGATCACGCCCTTTTCGCGGTCAAGGTCCAATTCCTTGTAGCGTTTGTCCTGACTAAACGCCGTGGCCGAGCGCACATTGCCCGGCGCCGCCTTGAAGAAGTGGCGGACGTTTTCATGGTTGGTGCGGCTGATATCCCAATGATCCAGCGCCGCCCCCATGGTGGGCGAATGCACTGTCACGCAATCGCGGTTCAACAGCCCGCCCTTGTCCAGCTGGCCAAGGATCGACATGATCCCGCCCGCGCGATGGACATCTTCCATATGCACATCCTGCTTGGCCGGGGCCACCTTGCACAGGCAGGGAACCTTGCGGCTCAGCTGGTCGATATCGTCCTGATCGAAATCGATCCCGCCCTCATGCGCGGCGGCCAGAATGTGCAGGATCGTGTTGGTCGATCCGCCCATCGCGATATCCAGCGCCATCGCGTTCTCGAATGCCGCCTTGTTGGCCACGTTGCGCGGCAGGATGCTGGCATCGTCCTGTTCGTAATAGCGCTTGGCCAGATCGACGATCAGATGCCCCGCCTCCACGAACAACCGCTTGCGGTCGCCATGCGTGGCCAGCGTCGATCCGTTGCCGGGCAACGACAGGCCAAGCGCCTCGGTCAGGCAGTTCATCGAATTGGCGGTGAACATGCCGCTGCAGGACCCGCAGGTCGGGCAGGCGGCCTTTTCGATCTCTTCCACCTCGGCATCGGTGTAGGACGCATCCGCCGCCACGACCATGGCATCCACCAGATCAAGCGCAACCTCCTTGCCCTTGATGATGGCTTTCCCGGCCTCCATCGGCCCGCCAGAGACGAACACGACAGGGATGTTCAGCCGCATCGCCGCCATCAGCATACCGGGGGTGATCTTGTCGCAGTTGGAAATGCACACCATCGCATCGGCGCAATGGGCGTTGACCATGTATTCCACCGAATCCGCGATGATCTCGCGCGAGGGCAGCGAATAAAGCATCCCGTCATGGCCCATGGCGATGCCGTCATCCACCGCGATGGTGTTGAATTCCTTGGCCACGCCACCCGCCGCCTCTACTTCGCGCGCGACCAGTTGCCCCAGATCCTTCAGATGCACATGGCCCGGCACGAACTGGGTAAAGCTGTTGACGATCGCGATGATCGGCTTGCCGAAATCGCCATCCTTCATCCCCGTCGCGCGCCAAAGGCCGCGGGCCCCGGCCATGTTGCGGCCATGGGTGGTGGTGCGGGAACGATAAACGGGCATAGCGGCTCCTCCGGCTGACAGGTCGGAGCGACATCGCATCCGCACCTTGGCAGGTCAAGCGAAAGCCCGGTCAGATCAGCCCGCGGCCGCCAAGATTCCGCATCAAAGCCGCCGTGCCAAAGGTCCATTCCGGGGCCTCGGTCGCCAGCCGCACCGTGTTGGTCAGCGCCCCCAATTCGGGGGCAGCGATGGTCACCACATCGCCCAGATGATGGGTGAACCCCTGCCCCGGCGCGCCCCGATCCTGCACCGGTGCGAACATCGTCCCGCAATACAGGACAAACCCGTCCGGATACTGATGATGCCGCCCGCGCGCCTGCCCCACCAGATCAGCCGGATCGCGGCTGATCTCGGCCATCGAGGACCGGCCTTCCATCACGAAGCCATCCTCGCCCTGCACATGCAGCGACAACTCGATCCGCCGCACGTCATCGAGCGTAAAGGCCTCGTCAAAGATGCGGATGAACGGCCCAAGGCTGGCGGCGGCATTGTTGTCCTTCGCCTTGCCCAGCAGCAGGGCCGACCGTCCCTCGACATCGCGCAGGTTCACGTCATTGCCCAGCGTCGCGCCGACGATCCGGCCCGTGGAATCAACCGCCAGCACGACCTCCGGCTCGGGGTTGTTCCAATGGCTTACCGGGTGCAGCCCGACGCTTGCCCCCCAGCCCACCGCCGCCATCGGCTGCGCCTTGGTGAAGACCTCGGCATCCGGGCCGATCCCCACCTCAAGGTATTGCGACCACAGCCCTTCATGCTGCAGCAGGCGCTTCACCTCCGCCGCCTCATCCGATCCCGGCACCAGATCGCGCAGGCTGTCGCCGATCACCCGCGCCACCCGGCTGCGGATCGCATCGGCCCGGCCCGGATCGCCGCCCGCCCGTTCCTCGATCACCCGTTCGATCATCGACCGCGCAAAGGTCACGCCGCAGGCTTTGATCGCTTGCAGATCGACCGGCGCGATCAGCCGGGTGATGCCGCCCGTCCCTTCCACCGAGGCCTGCGCCAGCGCATCAAGCGACCCGATCGCCTCACCGGCAATCCCCGCGACAAAGTCCCCGATGTCAGGCTGTTCCAAAAGATCGCGCATCGTGGGCGCCGCACGCGTGGTGATATCCACCACCTGATCGCCCCGCACCACCACCACGGATGGGCCGATTCCGCGCCGCCATACACGGCCGACGAAGAGGCCCTCTTCCGGCAGATTCAGCATTCACTCCCCCCAAGACTCTCCGGTCCTCGGCGACATGTTTGCGTAAACATTGCGCCAAGGGCAAGCCGTGGTGATGCAAGATCTGGTGCGACTTTCGGTCATTCCGGCTGCCGCGCCGCCACGCCCTGCGGCGGTGCCTTTCAGGCCGGCTTGCGCGGCCGCGCCACGTCATTCGCCCCCTCTTCCTCGGGGCCAAGGCCATAGCTCATCCGCTTCATCTGCGCGATCACGCGCTCCATCTCGTCATCCGACAGCACCGGCGGCTCGCCCAGCGCCAGCGCCTGCACATACATCCGCGCCAGCGTCTCCACCTCCACCGCCATCCACAGCGCGCCCTCCAGCGTGGTGCCAAGGCTGATCTGCCCATGCTGGCCCAGAAGGCAGGCCATCCGCCCCTCCAGCGCCTCGATCGCGGCATCCGACAGGGCCTGTGTGCCAAAGGTCGCATAGCGCGCACAGCGCAGCGTGTTCCCGCCCATCACCCCCACCATGTAATGAAAGGCCGGGATCGTGCGGTGGTGGCAGGCGACCGATGTGGCAAAGGCCGAATGGCAATGCAGCACCACATTCACATCCGGCCGCGCCTTCAGGATATCGCGGTGGAACCGCCATTCCGACGAAGGCCGCCGCCCGGAATAGGTGCCATCCCATCCCATCTCAACCAGATCATCCGGCTCCATCCCGTCATAGGGCAGCGAGGAGGGCGTGATCAGGAACCCGTCGCCATGCCGCACCGACAGGTTGCCCGCCGTGCCTTGATTGATGCCCGTCTCGTTCATCTTGCGGCAGGTCTGCACCATCTGGCGGCGCAGGGTCAGTTCGGTGTCGGTCATGTCATGGCTTCCTTGGCAAGCGCGCGCCAGCGCGCGGCGTAGAGGGTCAGGTCAGGCAGCCCCGGCAGGGGCTGCGGTTCGGTCAGATGCAGGGGCGGCATCCTCCGCCCCCCTGCGCAGAGCGCCGCCGCCCCGGCGGCAATGCCATAGCTTTCCGGATGAACCCGCGTCTCGCGCCCCGGTCGCAGCGCGGCGACCAGCGCGGCAAAGGCCGGGTCGCGCAGGAAACTGCCGTCCAGCACCCAAAGCCGGTCAGGGTCCAGCCGGTTGCCACATTCCAGCGTCAACAGCGCCACATAGAGCACCGCCAGAGCATGACGCTGCGCCGCACCCTCGGGCGCGGGCCCCACAATCCGCCCCCGCCCCGCCGTTCCCGGAAACTGCCCGTCATTCGTGCCGAAAGACGGCAACGCCATCGTCCCCCGCGCAATCAGCCGCGCCAGCACGTCCGGGTCCGCCTTCGCGCCCTCGGGCTGCGCGCCCGCCACGGCCGCATATTCCCGCCCGCCCATGGTCAGCGCGCCCCCCACCGGCGCGCCCGCCACATCCGCGTTGCAGGTCATCCCCCGCGCCTCATCCAGCCGCGACAGGTCCATCCGGTCCGCCAATCCCACGATCCATGTCCCGGTCGACAACACGCAAAGCCCCTCCATTCCCGCCGCGCGATAGCGGTGGAAATTGGCGCTGGAATCATGCACCCCCGCATGCACCCGCATCTGCGGCACGCCCTGCGCCACCAGTGCCGCGCGCACCTCGCCCAGATCGTCCGACGCCCGCGCAAAAGGCGGCATCAGACGCCCCCAGCCCCGCGCCGCCACGATGGGCGACCAACACCCCCGCGCCACATTCCACAGATGCGATTGCGCCCCAAGGATCGTGGCCTCGCTCACCGCCACCCCCGTCAACCGCCACGCCCAGTATTGCGGGATGCCCAAACACCACTGCGCTCTCGCGAAATCGTCGGGCCGCTCTCTCTCGGCCCAGAACATCTGCCGCGCCGTATGGGTCGCGGCCATCATCACCGCCGACCCCCGGTCAAGAAAATCCCCGGCCAAGGGCGCATAGTCTTCGGCCAACCCCTCGGGCAAAGGTTGCTCATAATCCACCATCGGCAGCACGGCCCCGTCACCGCCCGCATCCGGATCGTCGCCCACCAGCACGCCCCCGGACCCATGCCCCGATGCCACAAAATGCGCCAAGGGATGCCGCGCGCCAAGCTCCGCCAGCCCCGCCAGCACCCATACGTTTAACGCCTTCAGATCGTGATGCCGCCATGGCGGGCCGGGCAGCACCGGGTTGGGCGTGGACAGCGTCTCCACCACATGCCCATCGGCATCGCAGGCCGACAGCTTCACATTGGATTTGCCCACATCCAGAACCGCGATGCTGCCCGGCCCTGCCATGGCCTAACCGTTCGCCAGCCGGAAATCCGCGCCCCGGCTCTCGGCCATCACGAACCGGCCATTGGGCAGATCATTGCCATCCAGCTTCCACGCAATCTCCTCCGGCGTCAGGTCATAATGCCGCCACCGCGCCGTCAGCCGCTCGCGCAGCACAGGCTCCGGCACATCGACCAGCACCGCCACATCAAACAGGGGCCGCAACCGCGACCAAGGCTCCTGCCCCAGCAGCAGATAGTTCCCCTCGACCACGATCACCGGCACATCCGCCGAAATCATCCGCGCCCCCGCCCGCGCGATCTCGATATCGCGATCAAAGACCGGCACGGCCACGAAATCCTCATCCCGCGCCCTGAGCCGCTTCAGCGTGTGATACAGCCCCCCCACATCAAACGTCTCCGGCGCGCCCTTCCTTGGCCGCAGTCCCGCAGGCACAAGATGCAGGTCGTCATAGTGGTATCCATCCATCGGCAACACCGCCGCCCGCCCCGCCTGCCCCGCATTCAGCGCTTCGCAAAGCCGCTCCGCCACGGTGGACTTGCCCGATCCCGGCGCCCCGGCAAGGGCCGCGATCACGCGCCCCCCGCCTTTCGCCCGTTCCGCCAAATGGGCCGCCAGCCCTGCAATGTCGATGGATGGTTCCGCCACGTCGCCCCTCAGATCAGCCGATACTGTTTGGCCTTATTGCGCAGGAAGGGCAGGCCCTTGTCCATCACCTCTTGGAAATTTTCCGCCACAGGCCGCCAGACG
>PNND01000041.1 GCA_013824045.1 Rhodobacter sp.
CGTGCGCATCCGCGATGATCTGACGCTCACGCCCAACCAGTATCGCATCCGCATCGGTCAGGCGATCCGGGGCGAGGATGTGGTCTACCCTGACCGCAAGCTCGCCATCCCCGGCGCCAATTCCACCCGCAAACTCAAGGGGATCGAAGTCAAGGACCCCTCCTTCGGTCTGGATGCCGTCTGGATCCTGCCCCATCAGCTGCCCGAGGCCGAGGCCGACGATCACGTCGTCGTCGAACCCGAATCCGTCATCGCCACCCACCTGTCGCAGCTTCTCTACAAGCATGCGGGCGATCTGATCGGCCCCGATGACGTGCAGATCCTGCTCGATACCCTGGCGCGTGTCTCGCCCACGCTGGTCAATGCCGTGGTCCCCAAACTGGTGCCGCTGCACACTGTCACCGCCGTGCTGCGCGCGCTTTTGGCCGAACGCATCCCGGTGGGCGATCTGCGCCGCATCCTCGAAGGCGTGGCCGAACTGGCCCCGCGCAACCTTTCGGCCGCCGACATGGCCGAATGCCTGCGCCCCATGCTGATCCCGCTTCTGTTGCAGCAGATGGTGCCGATCAACACGCCCCTGCCTCTGATCACGCTGGATGCCGAACTGGAACAGCTTCTGATCCGCGCGCGCCGTCAGGGCGGCGATGACGGGCTGGTGCTGGACACGGGCCTTGCCGGCACCCTGATCAAGTCGATCTCCGACGCGCTGGAATCCGCCACAGGGCAGGGCAAGCAGGCCGTGGTCATCGTCGCGGGCCAACTTCGCCGCAGCTTCGCGCATTTCCTGCGCCCGCACCTGCCCGATGCCATCGTCATGGGCATCAACGAACTGCCCGAAAACCGCCGGGTCGAGGTGGTGGCCTCCATCGGTGGCCAGCCGCAATTGCCGCGCATGGCACCCGCCCAACCGCAACCGCAACCGCAGATGATGGGGGCTGACAGATGACCGCGATCACCGTCCGCGCAGCCGACAGCCGCAAGGCGATGGACGAGCTTCAGCGCCGCCTTGGGCCCAACGCGCTGATCCTCTCCACCCGCCATATTGGCGGCATGGTGGAAATCACCGCCCTTCCCCCCAATGTCGATCCTGCCAGCCTTCCCCCCGAACCGCCCCGGCAGACCATCGCTGTCGAACCGACCGACTTCGCCGCCGCGCTGCAGGCCACGCTGCGCCGCGCCGCCCCATCGGCCACCGATCCAGTCGATCACCTGATCCGCCACCTCCTCCCGCCCGAAGGTCTGGCCGAGGAATGGCCCACCCGTATCCTGATCGCAGGCCCCCCCGGCGCGGGCAAATCCATGCTCGCCGCCCGCCTTGCCGCCCGCCTCATGCTGGCCCAGCCCGGCACCCGCCCGCAGATCATCGCCCCCCTTCCCGCCGCCTCGCTGGTCGAGGATCGCCTGCGCGGCTGGTGCCGCCTGATGGGCCTCACACCCGACCGTCCCAACATCGCGCAGGCCATGGCCCTGCCCGGGCCCAGCACGGCCATGCCGCAGATCGTCGACCTCTCCGATTGCGCCGATCACGCCGCCACCCTCGCCGCCCGCCTGATCGAAACCGATGGGGCCGAGCTTGTCCTCTGCCTGCCCGTGGGTCTTCACCCCGCGCGCATCGCGCGGCTCTGCAATGACTGGCAGGCCTTCGCCCCCACCGTCACCCTGACGGGCCTCGATCAGTGGTGGCCCGAACTCGATGAATTGCAGGCCATCGCCAATGCGGGCCTCAAACTCACCCGCATCGCCGCCGGGGCAGGGCTGGTCAACGCCCTCTCCCGCCCCGGCGCGGCCGATCTGCGCAACTGGGCCTCCGGTTGGTCGCCTGCCGTGGCAGAGGCCGCAGAATGACCCGTTTCATGACCCGCTTTCCCGAACTTTCCAAGAAAGGGCGCGAATGATGCTCGCCAAACGCTATGCCGAACAGGACGGGCCCTCGCCCGAGAAACTGGTCCGCTCCCATATGGACCTCGTCCGCAAGATCGCCTGGCACATGCACGGCCGCGTCGGCCGCATGGCCGAGATTGAGGATATGCTGCAGGTGGGCTATATGGGCCTCGTCGATGCCGCCCAGCGCTACACCCCGCGTCAGGGGGCAACCTTCGCCGCCTACGCCGCCATCCGCATCCGCGGCTCCATCATCGATTACCTCCGCGCCTCCTCCTCGCTCTGCCGCGCCACCATCGTGATGCAGCAACGGATGCGCGCTTCGGTCCTGAAACTGGAACAGCAGCTTCTCCGCAGCCCGGAAAAGGCGGAGATCGCCGCCGACATGGGCATCACCGTGGCCGAGCTGGAAGACTGGGAAACCCAGTTCGGGGCCAGCTCGATCAAGTCGCTCGATGAGGTCTATTCCGACCACTCCATGCTTTTCTCCGATGGCCACCGCTCCGTCGAAGACAAGATGCAGCAGGATCAGATGCGAAAGATGCTGCGCCGCGCCTTGGGCGACCTGCCCGAGCGTGAGGCGATGGTGCTGCAGCTCTACTTCGTCGAAGAACTGAACGTCTACGAAATCGCCGAAATCCTCGGCGTCACCACGGGCCGTGTCAGCCAGATCAAGAAGGCCGCCGTGGGCCGCCTGCGCGAAAGCATCGTGGCGATGGAAGGCGAATGATGGATCGCGGACCGGACGTGTGGGCCGATCCGGCCCCGCGCCCGCCGCGATCCTCTTTGCTCAGGCAGCCGGCTCGTCTGATGGCCCTGCGGGCTTGCGCTTGGGCACCCGGAACCCGTGAATATACAGCATGTCCCGCGCCATCGGCGTCAGCAGCAGCACACCCTCCGCCTCCACCGCCAGCCCGGCCTTGCGCATCGCAAGGGACTCCGCCTCCGATGGTTCCCGCCCGGCAGCATAGCGCAGCAACCCCGTCACCTCGGGTCCCACGGCCCCTTGGTCAAGCTCCAGAAGATCCTGCATCAATCCCAGCGACTGCCGTGCCATCGTGCGGATTGTCGATGCCGCCATGCCGATCCCGCGCGACAGGATCTCGGCCAGTTGTCCAAGCTGCACCAACACCGCTTCCGGCAGATCGCTGCGCTGCGTATCCATCACGGCCAGCACACCAAGGCTGCGCCCTTCCTGCGACCGCAGCGTAAACCCCGCATACAGCGTCAGCCCCGGCATTCCTGCCTCTGCAACTTGCTGCGCAAGCGGTGTTCCGGCGATGGGCACCACCGCCTGCCCCTGCGCCAACAGCGCCTCGGGCAGATCCTTCACCTCACCTTTAAGGCGGCGGTGTTCCGGGAAAAAGGCCATCCGCACTTCTCCCGTATCCGGATTGGCCAATCTGATGCACACCCGCGCACAGCCCGAAATGCTCAGGGCAAGGTCCGCAACGGTGGAAAAATCAATCGGTTCCACAGACATGCGCGGCGCGCGCGGTGTTTCCGACTGGATCGGTGTCAATCCGTAAAGGTGGGCCACTGCCATTCTCGCCTCTCGCGCGTCAGTCCGTCTTCCGGCACAGGCGCCGCCCGTCTGGGGCCAAGACCTCGGCCTTAGAAAAGTATCGCTGAAATCAACATCACCCAACCGGCAATCCCGCCGATCACGGCAGGCAACAACCACCAACCTGGGGGCATACGGAACTCCGGCACACTCTCACCACGCACAGCATAGCTGCGCCCGAACGTTACGTCGTTCGCAGCGCCGGGCATAGTCTGAAAACTGTTGTGCATCTCCACTACCTTCGCCGTCGAAGCGCATCGACTCGCGCTTCTGTTACAGGCAACCTACCTTCGCTGCCGCGACGGTGGCATCCTGTCCTGTGGACGAGCATCACACCTAAAGGTCTGAACCCCATCCAAAAGGATGGCTTCGAACATCCAACCCTGCCGTGCCTCCGCGTCTGCGGCAAGCTCTTCCCAAGGCCACGCTCTCAACGGTATACAAAGGTATGCGGCTGACCCTGACCGAGATCTACGACCAACGCATCGCCTCCGGCACGCTTCGCGCCGATCCGGCGCAACATGCCGTGCTCTCCACACTCGAAAGCCTGCGCCATTGGCTGGAGACAAACGCAGACCGCCGCGTCGGCCTCTTCGCGGGCCTCTTTGCCAAGCCGGTCACCCCGCCAAAGGGCCTCTATCTCTGGGGCGGTGTCGGGCGCGGCAAATCCATGCTGATGGACCTCTTCACTGATTCCACCGCCATCACCGCCAAGCGCCGCGTCCATTTCCATGCCTTCATGCAATCCATCCATAAGGGCATGCATGACGCCCGCAAAAAGGGCGTCGAAGACCCGCTCGCCCCCGTGGCCGATGCCATCATCGCCAGCACCCGCCTCTTGGCCTTTGATGAAATGCAGATCAACGACATCACCGATGCCATGGTCGTGGGCCGCCTCTTTGAAAAACTGCTTGCCGCCGGGGTGGTGATCGTCACCACCTCCAACCGCCCGCCCGAAGACCTCTACAAGAACGGCCTCAACCGCGCGCTGTTCCTGCCCTTCATCGATTTGATCCGAGACCGCCTGCATGTGGTCGAACTCGAAAGCCCCACCGATTACCGCCAACACCGCCTGCAAGGCGCGCAGGTCTATTTCCACCCCGCCGGTCGTGTGCGGGGCGAGATCAATGCCATCTGGTCCGATCTCACTGGCGGCGCGCCCGGCGAGGTGCTGACCCTCCCCGTCAACGGCCGCACGGTCGAGGTGCCGCGCTTCGCCAACGGCATCGCCCGCGCCTCCTTCTGGGAGCTTTGCGCCCGCCCCCTCGGCCCCGGCGATTACCTTGCCATCGCCCATGCCGTGCGTGTTCTGATCCTAGAGGATATCCCCCAGCTTTCGGCCTCCAACTACAATGAGGCGAAACGCTTCGTCACCCTCATCGATGCGCTCTACGAGGCGAAGGTCAGGCTGATCTGTTCCGCCGCCGATGAACCCGAACGGCTCTATATCGAAGGCGAGGGCAGCTTCGAGTTTGAACGCACCGCCTCCCGTCTGCGCGAAATGCAGGCCGCCGATTGGGGTGGCGATAAGGCCTGAAAATCTGGCCCTAAATGCGCGATCTTCCGTTAAGGTTAACGCCCCACCACCGTGCGCTGCGTGCATACACTTTGCTGCACTGGCGTGCTGCACTGGCCTGCTGCACAGCCGTTTTCGCCCAAACCCTAGAAGTTAATGGCGAAATCAGCTCCAAACCTGCCACAAAAGCCGCCCCGCCATCGCCGTCGATGTCACAACCAGCAGCGGCTTGATCAGCCGCGCCCCCACCCGTATCGCCAGCCTGGCGCCAAGCGCGGCTCCCGCCACTTGCGCCAAGGCCATCGCAGAACCCATCATCCACCACATAGCACCGGATGCGACAAACACCGCCAACGACCCAAGATTACTGGCGAAATTCAACAACTTGGTATGCGCCGTCGCCTTCAGCACCCCAAACCCCGCCAGCATCACAAAGGCCAGCATGAAGAACGATCCCGTCCCCGGCCCGAAGAACCCGTCATAGGCCGCCACCAGCGGCACCGCCGTCATCGCAAACACCCCCGGCCGCATCCGCTGCACCCGGTCCTCGTCGCTCAATCCCGGCTTGAACGCAAAGAACAAGGCCACCGCCACCAGCACCACAGGCATCAATATCCGCAGCAATTCCACCGGTATCAGATGCGCAACCAACGCCCCCAAAACCCCGCCGATGGCAGAAATCACTGCCATTCCAAACTGTTGGCGCAGATCAACATGCCCGGCGCGCGCATAGCTGACCGTGGCCGTCGCCGCGCCAAAGGTGCCTTGCAGCTTGTTCGTCGCCAGCGCCTCGATGGGCGATGCCCCGGCCAGCAACAGCGCCGGCACCGTGATCAGCCCGCCGCCACCGGCAATGGAATCCACGAACCCGGCCA
>PNND01000249.1 GCA_013824045.1 Rhodobacter sp.
CCACCGACTCGTCGATGAACCGCCCTTCCTTGAACCGCCACATGTCGAACTCGGCGGCCAGCGGCCCCGGCTCGCCCTTGGCCATCAACTCCGCCATCGCCCAGCCCGACCCCGGAATCGCCTTGAAGCCCCCGGTCCCCCAGCCACAGTTGATGAAGCAATTCCCCAACGGCGTTTTGCTGATGATCGGCGACCGGTCCCCCGTCATATCCACGATCCCGCCCCACTGCCGCAGCATCTTCAACCGGCTGATTATCGGGAAGGTCTCTATCAACGCCCGCAGCGTTTCCTCGATATGGTGGAACGACCCGCGCTGGGTATAGTTGTTGAACCCGTCCGTCCCGCCGCCGATGACCATTTCACCCTTGTCGGACTGGCTCATGTAGCCATGCACCGTATTGGCCATCACCACGATATCCATGCAAGGCTTGATCGGCTCGCTCACCAAAGCCTGCAGCGCGACCGCCTCCACCGGCAGGCGGAACCCGGCCATCTCGGCCACCTGCCCCGAATGCCCGGCAACCACGATCCCCAGCTTCTTCGTCCCGATATAGCCCTTGGAGGTTTCCACCCCCACAACCTTACCGCCCTCAGACCGGACCCCGGTCACTTCGCATTGCTGGATGATATCCATCCCCATGTCGGAACAGGCCCGCGCATAGCCCCAAGCCACCGCATCATGCCGCCCCGTGCCGCCCCGCGCCTGCCACAAAGCCCCCAGCACCGGATAGCGCGGCCCGTCGATGTTCAGGATCGGGCACAACTCCTTCACCCGCTGCGGCGTGATGAACTCCGTCTGCACGCCCTGCAAGGCATTGGCATGGGCCGTGCGCAGATACCCCCGCACCTCATGATGCGTCTGCGCCAGCATCATCACCCCGCGCGGGGAAAACATCACGTTGTAGTTCAGATCCTGGCTCAGCGTCTCATAGAGCGAGCGGGACTTCTCATAGATCGCCGCCGAGGAATCCTGCAGATAATTGGACCTGATGATCGTCGTATTCCGCCCCGTATTCCCGCCGCCCAGCCAGCCCTTCTCAAGGATCGCCACATTGGTGATGCCGAAATTCTTCCCAAGGTAATAGGCCGTCGCCAACCCATGCCCCCCGGCCCCCACGATGATCGCGTCATAGGCCGCCTTCGGTGCCGGGCTTTTCCACGCCCGCTCCCACCCGGTGTGGTGACGCAGCGCCTCGCGGGCAATCGCAAAGACCGAATAGCGTTTCATGGCCACATCCCCGTGCTGCGCAGCAATCCCGTTGCCGCCCTTCTCCTACGGTGCGCAGATAATCCCCCACCCGCCAGCGGCACAATCGGGAAATTTGCGACACGATCCCCCTGCGACAGCGTCGCCCCCGTCACTTTCGCGTTTGCGCCTTCCGCAACCCGTCGTGAATGGTTACATCCCGCGCCAGCAGGCCACCACAGAATGGACCAAGACGCATGGAGATGATCGCCTTCTGGATCGCCGCAGGCGGCATGGGCCTCGCCATTCTGGCGCTGTTCCTCCTCGCCCTGATCCGTGCCCGGGGGGAAATCGCCTCCGCCGCCGAATATGACCTCAAGGTCTATCGCGACCAGCTGGCCGAAATTGACCGCGACCTCGCCCGCGGCACCCTCCCGGCGGATGAGGCCGACCGCCAGCGCACCGAAGTCTCCCGCCGTCTGCTCGAGGCCGACCGCGCCCTCAAGGCCGGCGACACCAGTGCAAGCACCCGCGGCATCATGGTGGCGGGCGCCCTCATCCTCGCCATTATCGGCAGCAGCTACTGGGTCTATGCCCGCCTCGGCGCACCGGGCTATCCCGACCTGCCCCTCACGACCCGGCTCGCCATGTCGGATGAGCTGCGCGCCAACCGTGCCCCGCAGGCGGAGATGGAGGCAGCCGCCGCCGCCACCCGCCCCGCGCCTGCCGAACCGGATGCCGAATTCGCCCAGCTGATGGACCAGCTCCGCGCCGCCGTGGCCGACCGCCCCGATGACCAGCGCGGCCTCGAACTCCTCGCTTCGAACGAAGCCCGCCTTGGCAACCTGCCCGAGGCCCGCGCCGCACAGGAACAACTGATCCGCCTCAAGGGTGACACCGCGACCGCCGATGATCACGCCGCCTTGGCCGAACTGATGATCATGGCCGCCGGTGGCCTCGTCTCGCCCGAGGCCGAAGAAACCCTCGCCCGCGCCCTGACCCTCGATGCCACCAACGGCACCGCGCGCTACTACTATGGCCTGATGGCCGCACAGGTGGGCCGGTTCGACCGCACTTTCGGCCTGTGGGAACCGCTCCTGCGCGACAGCCCGCCCGATGCACCCTGGATCGCCCCGATCCGCGCCCAGATCGCCGATGTCGCCGCCCGCGCCGGGATCGAATACACCCTGCCCACCGCCCTGCCTGGCCCCGATGGCGATGCGCTCACCGCCGCAGGGGAAATGAGCGAAGAAGATCGTCAGGCCATGGTCGAAGGCATGGTCGCCCAGCTTGGCGAACGCCTCGCCACCGAGGGCGGCACGGTCGAGGAATGGGCCCGCCTCATCTCTTCCCTCGCTGTTCTGAACCGCATGGACGAGGCCGCAGAAATCTATGCCGAGGCGCTGGAGGTCTTCAATGGCTCCCCCTCCCAGCGCAGCTTCCTGCGCGAAGCGGCGCTGAACGCAGGCCTCACCCCGTGATCTGCGACAGTTTCGAGGCTTTCGCCGCCACCCTCCCCCCCAACCGCGCCATCGCGGGTCTGGATTTCGGCGACAAGACCATCGGCATCGCCATCTCCGACCTGCGCCGCATGGTCGCCACGCCCGTGGAAACCCTGCGCCGGGTGAAATTCACCGAAGACGCCACCCGCCTTCTGGCGCTCCTCACCACGCGCGGCGCCCATGGCATCGTGCTCGGCCTGCCCCTGAACATGGATGGCTCCACCGGCCCCCGCGTGCAGGCCACCCAAGCCTTCGCCCGCAATCTGGCCCGGATGACGGACCTTCCCATCACCTTCTGGGATGAACGCCTCTCCACCGTTGCGGCAGAAAGGGCACTGCTCGAGGCGGATACGTCGCGAAAGCGTCGGAAAGAGGTGATCGATGCCGTCGCTGCAGGCTATATCCTGCAAGGCGCTCTGGATCGCATGGGGCATATGGGAAACGAGGTGCAGACGTGAAGGATGATGTCTGGCAGCGGGACGAGGTTCAGTCGCCCTGCGTCAAGCTCTGCACGATCCACCCGGCCGAACGCATCTGCGTTGGCTGTTTCCGCACCATCGACGAAATCTCCTCTTGGTCGCGCCTCACGCATGACGCGCGCCGCGCCATCATGGCCGACCTTCCCACCCGCGCCCCCCGCCTCGCCAAACGCCGCGGCGGCCGCATGGGGCGCCTGCAGGACTGATCGGCGGTCTTTTCCGCGCCGTCGGGCAGCCAGCCTGCGCCCCCTCTTGCACCGTTCCGCCCGGCAAGACGCGAGACAAGATGGGTATTTTTGCCAAGATGAATGAGCAGCGGCAGTGCTCCGGTCAGAGAGCGTCCGCCGCACCCTTCCCCTGACCTAGCGCTTCATCTTGGCCCAAATACCCGCGGGGGGTGAATGGCGGCGCGGCACGCGACGACAGAGGGGGCGGCAGGCCCCCTGAACACCGAGCCAAGCGCGAAGGCGCGCAGGCGAGACAAAAGGAAGGCGCGGTCCCTTTGGGGCCGCGCTCCGGCTCCTCACCCCGACTCAGGCCCCGCCGCGTTAACCTTAACGCTTCCTGACCGTGCGCTGCGTGCATACGCCCGTCTGCACCGCTGTCTGCACCACGCGCTGCACCGAAAACCGAGCAAGGGGATGAGATTTAACCCTGCGACCGCAAGGGCTTAGCCGTCATCACGCAGCCAGTCCGCCACCGATGGCAACAACGGCCGGAAATAGGCCACCATCCGCCCCGGCGGCTCCGCCCTTGCGCCCTCCGTCCAAGGCGCCACGCCATGGATCATGTGCCGGTGCAGGATGACCGCCTCACCCGGCTGGCCCGGCAACTCTACCCGTGGGCAGCGGTCAAAAACCTGCTTGCGCGCCGCCTGATAAGCCTCTGTGATATCTACGTTTTCCAGATCAGCCGTCTGTCCCGCGAAAGCCGCACGCAAGGCATCAGCCATCACAATATGGCTGCCTTCCCACACCACCAGCGGCGACGCCCCCGCATCCGCCCGGTTCAGCGGCAGCCCAAGGATCCAGCCATGCGGTTCGTGCACCATCCGTCGTTTCTGCGGCCCCACGGGCAACAACCCATCAAGATGCGCCGCATCGCGCAACTTGCGGAACTCAAACGCCTTTTCACTCTCGCCCTCGTCGCGCCGGGGATATCCCACCCGCGTCACCGAAACTTGCGCCGGATGCAGAGGAACGGGCGGCAAGCCTATGTCATCCCATGGTAATTCTACACCCTCAATGCTGCCATCCGTCCCGTTTGGCAGGGCGTCCAGACCCACGAACCACGTCCCCCCGCAGCGCCAAGTCTCCCGGCTCTCCAGAACGATCCGCCGCGCGACCGGCTCCGCCGCCGCCGCCCATCGCGCGATCGCCTCAGACCGCACCCGCCGCCATCCCCGATCTGTCACGTCAGCACCCAAAGGCAATTTGCCAAGCCTCTGATTTCCCACATGTTCTGGGCCGGATCGTTCCGTGCAAGCGGCGCGCTCTGGACCCGCACCGAAAAGAGGCGTATCCCACACCCTTCATTTCAGCCACAGGCCTTTTCATGTCTGATCGCATTCTCCGCCCTGCCCTCATCCTTGGGCTTCTGTCCTGCATTGGCCCTTTCGCCATCGACATGTATCTCCCCGCCTTGCCAGATATCGGCGCGGCGCTGGGCACCACTGTACCTGCGATGCAGACCACGATCACCGCCTATTTCATCGCCTTCGGCCTTGCGCAACTGATCTATGGGCCTTGGGCCGATCAGGCCGGACGCAAGCCGCCGCTCTATGCCGGGATCGGGATTTTCCTATTCGGCTCCGTGATTTGCACCTTTGCGCCCAGCGTGGAATGGCTGATCGCCGGGCGCTTTGTGCAAGGTCTGGGCGGCGCGGCGATGATGGTTGTGCCCCGCGCCATCATCCGCGACATGTATACAGGCCATGCCGCCACCCGCCTCATGGCGGCTGTCATGCTGGTCATCTCCGTCTCGCCCATGCTGGCACCACTGGCGGGCTCTGGCCTGATGGCCATCACCGGATGGCGCGGGATCTTTGCCATGCTGGTGCTGGCGGGATTGGCCAGCCTTAGCGTTCTTGCCTTTGCGCAAAAGGAAACCCTTCGCGACGAAGATCGCCAACCCTTTGACATGGCGTCCACATTGCGCGGCGCGCGCCGGTTGCTCACCGACCGCATCTTCATGGGCCTGACCTTCCTCGGCGGCTTTGGCATGGCCAGCTTCTTCGTCTTCATCGCCTCGGCCAGCTTCGTCTACACCGAAAGCTTCGGTCTTTCCCCCACCGGCTTTTCCATCGCCTTCGCCATCAACGCCGTAGGCTTCTTTGCCGCGTCGCAGGCCGCAGGCTCGCTTGGCCTGCGCTTTGGCGCGCGCAGGGTCATGGCCTGGGCAACCCTGGGCTTTGCCATCACCACGGCCGCGCTCCTCGGCCTTGCACTGCTGGGGCTCGCCAGCCTAATCGTCTGTGTGGCCGGGCTGTTTATTGCCAATGCCTTCCTCGGCCTCATCATCCCCACCACCATGGTCATGGCGCTGGAAGATCACGGCGACAGCGCGGGTCTGGCCTCGTCGCTGGGCGGCACGCTCCAAATGCTCGCAGGCGGGCTGATGATCGCCGCCACGGGGCCGTTCTTC
>PNND01000490.1 GCA_013824045.1 Rhodobacter sp.
TCGCGCTTGGTCTGGTTGCGGCTGTCGTGCTGGCCGATCTGGCGACCAGCAGCGCTCCGCTGGATCCCTTTCGTGCCCCGCCCGCCATCGCTCTGGGCTCGGGCCAGGCGACGAGCGGGGCGCACTGCGCCGCTCTGCCCGGCAGGTAGCGCCAGCTGGACCTGCAACAATCCTGCTGCACATGAAAGCGGATGCCGGTCCTGGCGTCCCCCGTTTCGGTTCCTCGGGCTTGGGCGATCTCAACGTGACCAATTTGCTGCAGCTCCGTGCCCGGCGCGAGGCGCTGGCGGCGCAGCGCGCCTCGGGCGCGGCACGGGGCAGCTATGACGGCAAGAGCGCCTGCGTCACAGCCAGTCTGAAAGGTAGCGTTTCGCGTGTCCGCAGGCTGTGGCCAGATCATCGCCCCGCGCCAGATGAACGGCGATGGCGCTGGCGAGGGTGCAGCCGGTGCCGCGCCGGTTACCGGCCCGGCGCGGTGCGGCAAATTGCAAGGGAGCGGTGCCGGGACACAGCAGCCAATCGACCGCCTCGGCTCCGCTCGCATGGCCGCCTTTGAGCAATACCGCCCGCGCGCCCATGGCAAAAAAAACGGAAGCCAGATCGCCAATTGCTGCGTCCCTCGGAAGTCCGGTCAGATGCGCCGCTTCGGGCAGGTTGGGCGTCACCAGAGAAGCACGCGGGATCAGTCGGGCGATCATTGCAGCACATCCCGCTTCGTTCAGCAACGACGCCCCCGCACTCGTTGCCAGAACCGGGTCAAGAACAAAGGGCACATCGGGCAGGGTTGCTGCGATGGCGCCGACGATTTCGGCATTGGCCAGCATTCCCAGCTTGGCCGCCCGCACCGGATCGGCGGCGCGGATCTGTGCTGCGACCATGGCGGCAGGCACCGGATGCACCGCGCAGGCTCCCGTCGCATCCTGCGCCGTCACCGCCGTTGCCGCCACCCGTGCCGTCATCCCATGATCGGCCATGACCGCGAGGTCACGCGTGAGCCCGCCCCCGGTGGAACTGTCCAGCCCGGCGATGATCAGCACGGTCATTGCCCGTCCGCCAGCAGGGCCAGCGTTGTGGCCCCGCGCGCCGCCAGCACCTGGGCGCCGCACCACGCCCGCAGGCCAGTCGAACAGCACAGCACCACCCGCCCCTCGGGGAGGGGCCAATCGGCCAGAGCGCCGGGTGCCAGGATCTGCGCGCCGGGCAAGGTTTCCACGGTGCCCGCCGGGCGCAGGTCCACCACCGTATCGGTGGCGGCAATCTGCGCGGCGGCGACAAAGCCAAAACCCGATGCCTCAGTGACCCCGGCAAAGCCGAAACCGCCAAAGCGCCAGCTTGCCATGTCCAGCGTCACCATCCGGCCCAATGGCGATGGCTTCAGCCCGATCAGCACCGACAGCGCCATCTGTGCCTGTACGGCCCCCAGTGCCGCCACGGCAGGCCCCAGCACCCCGGCACTGGCACAGCTTGCCGCCTGCGCGGGCAGGTCGGGAAACACCGCGCGGTAGCTGGGGGCCACCCCGCAAAACCCGCCCGCATAACCCGCGCGGCCAATGACCGAGGCCGAGATCAGCGGCTTGGCCACTGCCAGGCACAGGTCGGAAAGGGTATAGGTCACGGCAAAACTGTCGGCGGCGTCCAGAATCACGTCCGCCGATGCAATCAGGCCCGGGGCATTGGCCGGATCGATCCGGGCCACCAGCGCCTCGGCCTGACATGCCGGGTTCAGCGCGCGGGCGCGAGCAGTGGCGACGGCAGCCTTGGGCTCGCCGATATCCGCTTCGGTGTAGAGGGTCTGTCGGTGCAGGTTGGTCAGTTCCACGCAATCGGGGTCGATGATCGTCAGCCGTCCCACCCCCGCCGCCGCCAGTGCCGGGATCACCGTGCAGCCCAATCCGCCCGCGCCGACGATCAGCACATGCGCCGCTGTAATGCGCCTCTGGCCGTCCGCGCCAACCCCCGGCACCTGTATCTGGCGGACATAGCGGCTCAACTCCGGATCTCCGTCGCCTCGATCCAGAGGCGGGTCTGCTGCTCGGGATCGGGGGCAGCCACCAGATCGGTGACAACCGCCGCCACATCGGCCCCGGCGGCAAAGACATCGGGCAGGCGCGTCGGGGTCAACCCGCCGATGGCGACCAGCGGGATTTCCCCGATCAGCACCTTCCAGCGGCTCAATTTTTCCAGGCCCTGCGGGCGCCATGGCATCTGTTTCAGCAGCGTCGGCCAGATCGGACCCAACGCGATATAGGCCGGTTGCAGTCTCAGCGCGCGATCCAGTTCCGCCCGATCATGGGTGGACACTCCCAGCCGCACCCCGGCCCGGGCAATCGCTGCGTTGTCGGCCGTATCCAGATCCTCCTGCCCCAGATGGATGAAATCCGCACCCATATCCAACGCCGCCTGCCAGTGGTCGTTGACCACGAGCTGCGCGCCATGTCGGGTGCATACGGCCAAGGATGTGGCGATCTGTGCGGGGATGTCGTCTGCATCCCCCTTGAAGCGCAGTTGCACCAGCTTGACCCCCAGGGGCACCAGCCGCGTGATCATCGCGGCATCGGGCAGCACGGGGTAAAAGCGCGGCAAGGTCATGCCGGCCCTCCCAACCCCAGATCGGCCATGCCCAGAATCGGGGTGGAGGGCACCGCCATGTCGCGCGGCGGCATCAGTCCGGCCTCGAATGCGGTACGCCCGGCGTCCACCGCCTTGCCGAAGGCCCGCGCCATGGCCACCGGATCGCCTGCCCTGGCGACGGCGGTGTTCAGCAGCACCGCGTCAAATCCCATTTCCATCGCCTGCGCCGCCTGACTGGGCGCACCGATTCCGGCGTCGATGATCAGCGGCACACCGGGGAAATGCCCTCGCATCGAGGCCAGCGCATCCACATGCCGCAACCCCCGGCCCGAACCGATCGGCGCCCCCCAGGGCATCAGCACCTGGCACCCCGCCTCAAGCAGGCGCTCGGCCACGATCAAGTCCTCGGTGGTGTAGGGAAACACCTCGAACCCTTCTGAACAAAGGATCCTGGCGGCTTCGACCAGCGCGAAAGGGTCGGGTTGCAGCGTATCGGCGTTGCCGATCACCTCCAGCTTGATCCAGGACGTGCCGAACACTTCGCGCGCCATGTGAGCCGTGGTGACGGCCTCGCAGGCGGAATGGCAGCCAGCGGTGTTGGGCAGCATCCGCGCGCCGCTGGCCTTGAGCAGGGACCAGAACCCGGCTCCGCCGGTGGCTGCTCCGGAACCGGGACCTTCGCGGCGCAGCGACGCGGTGACCACGCCGCAGCCCGAGGCGGCGATCGCCTCGGTCAGGATTTTTGGCGACGGATATTGCGCCGTGCCGAGCAGCAGTCGCGACGCAACTTCAATGTCGTAAAGTCGCATTCTAGCCGCCCTGCATCGGGGCCAGCACTTCGATCCGGTCGCCAGCGTGCAAACGGGTCCCGGCGCGGGCCGCGGCAGGCACGAAGATGCCGTTGACCGCAGTGGCGATCGTCCCCCCGTCGAACCCGAGTTCGATCAGCATTTCAGCCAGGCTTTGGGCGACAACCGTGAAAGTCGTGCCGTTCAGATCTATCCGCATCTCCATACCCCCGTTCGCGTCGGCGCGAATGTGTCGGCCAGTTGTTCCGCCAGCGCCGGTGCCGTCAGGAAACCATGTCGATAGAGCCCGTTCAGGTGCAGCCGGCCACGGGCTTTGGAGATGCGCGGCATGTTGTCAGGCCAGGCCGGGCGCAACCCGCTTCCGGTTTCGACGATTGCGGCCTCGGCAAAGGCCGGATGCAGGGCAAAGGCCGCCCCCATCAGTTCCATGGCGCTGCGTAGGGTGATCGGGCCGGGCTTGTCGGTTTCCACCATCGTCGCGCCGACCATGTAAAGACCGTTGCCCCGCGGCACGACATAGACGGGAAACCGCGGATGCAGCAGCCGCACCGGGCGGCTGAGCGTCACCTCGGGGCAGCGCAGCAGCAGCATTTCGCCACGGACGGCCCGCAGCCCCGGCAAGGCGTCGCGGGCGGCGAGGCCCCGACAGTCGATCTCGGCCCGATCGGGATCGGTCTGCGTGTCGTAGCGGATATGGACGCCGCGCCTGCGCAGCCCTTCCGCGAGAGCGGACAAGGCGATGCGGGGATCGAGATGCGCCTCGTCGGGATAATGCAGCGCGGTGGCGAAACGCCCCGCCAGATCGGGCTCCAGCGCGGCGATGCGCTCCGGGCCGATCCGTTCATGCCCGGTGGTCCTGGCGGCAAAGCGATCGAACTCGGCGCGGTCGCGCGGCGGGGCCACGACCAGCGTGCCCCGCCGCGCGACGCCGGGCACGCGCGCGGCCCACCAGTCGGCGGCGCTGGCGCCAAGTTGCGCCACCTCGGCCGGGGCGCTTTCGGCTTCTACGAGAGGCGCCAGCATGCCGCCGGCGAGCCAGCTTGCCCCGGCGCCTTCTGCGCCGCTGTCCACGACCCGCAACGACATACCCCGCTCGGCAAGAGCGGTCGCGGCGCACAGCCCCGCGACCCCGGCTCCCAGGATGGTGATCATTCCGCGTTTTCCGTCCTTGGCAGATAGATCTCGCCCCTTTCGCGGAATTTTTCCGCCATCGCCGCCATGCCATCCTTTTGCGCCTCGGCGCGGATGTCATGGCTGATCCGCATCGAGCAGAATTTCGGCCCGCACATCGAACAGAAATGTGCGGTCTTGTGCGCCTCTTTCGGCAGCGTCTGGTCATGAAAGTCGCGGGCCGTTTCCGGGTCGAGCGACAGGTTGAACTGGTCCTCCCAGCGGAATTCGAAACGCGCCCGGCTGAGCGCATCATCGCGCGCCTGCGCACCGGGCAGGCCCTTGGCAAGATCGGCGGCATGGGCGGCGATCTTGTAGGTGATGACGCCGGTTTTCACGTCGGCGCGGTCGGGCAGGCCCAGATGTTCCTTGGGCGTCACATAACACAGCATCGCGGTGCCGAACCAACCGATCATCGCCGCCCCGATGGCGCTGGTGATATGGTCATAGCCCGGTGCGATATCGGTGGTCAGCGGCCCGAGCGTATAGAACGGCGCCTCGCCGCAGGTGGCGAGCTGCTTGTCCATGTTGGCCTTGATCTTGTGCATGGCGACATGGCCCGGCCCTTCGATCATCACCTGGCAGTCCCTGGCCCAGGCGATCTGCGTCAGTTCGCCCAATGTTTCCAGTTCGGCAAATTGCGCGGCGTCGTTGGCATCGGCGATGGAGCCCGGGCGCAAGCCGTCACCCAGGCTGAAGCTGACATCATAGGCACGCATGATGTCGCAGATCTCGGGGAAATGCTCATACAGGAAACTTTCTCGGTGGTGATGCAGGCACCATTTGGCCATGATAGAACCACCCCGGCTGACGATGCCGGTCACGCGGTTCACCGTCAGTGGAATGTAATGCAGCCGCACGCCCGCGTGGATGGTGAAGTAATCCACCCCCTGTTCAGCCTGCTCGATCAGGGTGTCGCGGTAAATCTCCCATGTCAGGTTTTCCGCGATGCCATCGACCTTTTCCAGCGCCTGATAGAGCGGCACCGTGCCGATCGGCACCGGTGCGTTGCGCAGGATCCATTCGCGGGTGTTGTGGATGTTCCGCCCGGTCGAGAGGTCCATCACGGTATCGGCGCCCCAGCGGATCGCCCAGACCATCTTGTCCACCTCCTCGGCCATCGAGGAGGTGACGGCGCTGGTGCCCATGTTGGCATTGAT
>PNND01000203.1 GCA_013824045.1 Rhodobacter sp.
TTGGGGCCTGCGATGATTGCGCAACGCTGGGGGAAGGTGATCAACATCTCGTCGCAAACCGGGGTGATCGCGCTGGATGACCATGCCGCCTATGCGACGTCGAAGGGGGCGTTGAACTCGCTGACGAAATCGCTGTGTGCGGAATGGGCGCGGCACAATGTGCAGGTGAATGCGATCTGCCCGACGGTGATCCTGACGCCGATGGGCAAGGCGGTGTGGGGGCCGGAGGAAAAGGGCGGGCCGATGCGCGCGGCCACCCCGGCGCGGCGCTTTGGCGAGACGGTGGAGGTGGCGGATATGGCGCTCTATCTCGCCTCGCCCGCCTCGGCCCTTGTGAATGGGGCGATCATGATGATCGAGGGGGGTTATTCCAGTGTCTGACGATCTGCGGGACGCGGAGGCCGCGTTCCTGCGTTATGAGGCGGTGCGGGCAAGGCTGCCTGTGGCGCGGTTCCCAGTGGCCCCGGTCTTTGCGCGCGACCTGTCGGAGGTGGCGGATCGCTGGGATGGGTTCGTGCTGGATGCCTTTGGCGTGCTGAACGTGGGCGAGACGCCGATTGCGGGCGCGGTGGCGCGGATGGCGGAGTTGCGGGCGCGGGGCAAGAAACTGTGCGTGCTGACCAATGCGGCGAGTTACACGCGCGCCGAGGCCTTGGTGAAGTATCGGCGGCTGGGCTTCGATTTCGCGGAAGATGAGGTGGTATCCAGCCGGGATGTGGCGGTGAGCCGGATCGGGACGCTGATGCCGGGCGCGCATTGGGCGGCGATTGCGGCAGAGGGGGACGGGTTTTCCGATATTCCGGGGCGCGTGGGGGATGCGGTGGCGGACCCGGGGCTGTTTGATGTGGCGGATGGGGTGCTGTTCCTGTCCTCCGTCCGCTGGACGGCGGCGTTGCAAGCGCGGCTGATGGCGGCGCTGGCGCGGCGGCCCATCCCGATTGTGGTGGCCAACCCCGATCTGGTGGCCCCGCGCGAGGATGGGTTGTCGCTGGAGCCGGGGCTGTTTGCCCATGCGGTGCTGGATGCCATCGGCGGTGTGGCGCATTGGTATGGCAAGCCCTTTGCCGACGGGTTCCATGATGTTTGCGCGCAGATGGGCCTGCCGCCCGAGCGGTTGGCGATGGTGGGCGACACGCTGCACACCGATGTGCTGGGCGGGCGCGCGGCTGGGATGGGGGCGGTGCTGGTGGCCGATCACGGCCTGTTCGCGGGGCGCGACGTGCGGGGCTATATCGCGCGGTCAGGGATAGTGCCGGATGCGGTGGTGGCGACGACCTAGCGGCCTTGTGACAGCAGATAGAGGATAGCCAGCGCGCTGCCGCCCGTGATGGCGGAGGAACCGAGCCAGAAGGCCAAGCCCACGAGTTTGGGCAAGAGCCGGAGCGCCATGAAGGCGGTGATGCGCTCACCGATGGAGAGGATCATTTCCCTATGGAAAGCCGGCTTTCCGTAGCCATCGGTTCAAGTAGCGACAGGCTCGATTTGTTCATACCAGAAGAAATCAAGTCATCATGGAGGGATTGAATATCTGTACTTCAATCTCGTTACTCGTTGCACCATCGACAAGCTGGAGATGCCCCCAGTTTCCGGTCCCATCTGTGGCCTGAATAAAGTTCGCCCCGAGCTTCACAACCATAACATCACACTCCTATTTCGAAATAGGCCCAAATCCCACATTAGTAACCTGCGCGTTATCGCCGATATAGACAGTCACAGAATAGGAATGTGCGATGGACAGCAGGTCCCATATCGGCCGCAGTAGTAGGTCCGCCATTACCTCTGCCGAGTACTGTTCCGGAGTCCACGAGGCACTGAGAATCCGCCGCATGTCAGAACCACGGCTTGGGTAGTCGTCGAAACCCGGTGTGCGAAAACCCTGTCGCAACACCCAGGCCTCGATCAGTTCCGGCTCGCGCAGGCTCTGGAACACCCGGAACAGACAGACTTCTATCGCTGTCGTATAGCGGATGCCGTTCCAGTCGAAAGCGAGAAGATCGGGCGCTGCGGTGCCGCGCTGCTCTTCCTCGAGACAGGGGTCCACGTCGGGATAGGTCCGGATCGCGCGACGGAAGTCGCTCCAGCGGGGGCGGGCCTCATCCATGACGCGGCCGATGAACAGGAAGGGATGGCTGTCCTGCGTGGCAAGCCGGTCGCGGGGGACGCGGAACGCGTCGAGCGGCACCGGGCGATCGGCGAGCGTCAGGTACAGCGGGCGCTGGAAGTCCTGCGCGAGAGCTCCTCCCGCAAGCGCCATCACAACGATCACACCAAGAGCAAGCGATTTCACATTTATACCCAGAAACCTTGCAAAATTCATATACATATCAGAGGGATGATCTGGCCACTTTGGCGCTCAATTGTTAGGCGCGCATTTGCAGTCGTGCAAGTGCAGAGTCTGCCTGATCTTTTTGAGAGCAGACGACATGGGAACAAGCCGGTTCCCCGAGGCGCAGATTGTCGGGATGATGAAGGAGCAGGAGGCTGGTCTGCCGACCTCAGCGCCTTGCCGGGCGCGTGGATGGGTGGGCAATAGTGGGCGGATACGCTGCAGATTGATGTGCTGGGCGGGCGCGGTGCTGGTGGCCGATCACGGCCTGTTCGCGGGGCGCGACGTGCGGGGCTGTATTGCGCGGTCAGGGATCGTGCCGGATGCTGTGGTGGCGACGACCTAGCGGCCCTGTGACAGCAGGTAGAGGATGGCCAGCGCGCTGCCGCCCGTGATGGCGGAGGAGCCGAGCCAAAAGGCCAGCCCGACGAGTTTCGGCAAGAGCCGGAGCGCCATGAAGGCGGCGATAAGAAGCGTTCCGATGCTGAAGAAGATGGCCATGGCGCGAGTTCGCACGAGCGGTGAGGGGCTGTCGAGTATGCGACGCGCGCTTCGCGGAAATCCGCTTCTATCTGTCTGGTGTCGGCGTTGGGCTGCGTTGCAACTCTGAACCATTCCCGAACATTCGGGTCTGTGGCTTCGCCCTGATCGTCAGGGAAGGCGGTATAGTGGTGGGCTTCCGCGTAAAAGGTTGCCCAACTCTATGTATTTGCAAGAAAAGCGAGTTCAGCCGCGCGTGTGCGACGGGTGTCGAGGTCAACAAGGATGGTTGAAATTGAGTAAGTCATGGTGCAAGCTTGCTTATACTTGATGCTATGGTGGTAAAAATTGAACTGGGTTTTAAGGATCATTCTGGTTGCTGTCTTCCTGCTTGGAGCCACGCAAAGCCGCGCTGACGATCTTGCTGTGGATCCTAAGATTTGGTGTCCGCAGGGGGCGGATGCGGACCTGAGTCCGCGTGGTGCGCTGGTTCAGGTGGGATCCCGTGTGTTTCGCACTTGCAGGAAACCCATTAGCCCCTTAGGTCGACGGGGTATACGTCTTGATATTGAGGAAAACTTCGTCCCTGGTTTGGTTCACAACAGGGTCCTTCGCACTCTTTCTGTTTCAGACAGAAGCTCCGGGGAAGAGTCGTTGGCCAATATGCTGAGGTTTAAGGAACCCGTTGGAATGCGGGTATTCGGCGGGGTTTCCTATCGCGAATATGACCATGAGGAAGCGACTGCTGAAACCAAAGATTTATCATCTTTTTTCGTTTATGAGCCCGGTCTGAATTCAGGAAACCTGCACTACCCGCCGCATGCGATTGATTGCGGGGACAAGAGTATTCGCGAAAGCGGAACTCATACCTGCTTCCTTTTCGTGTTCTATTGGGAAGTATGGGCGAGCGTCATGTTGATTGGCGATGGGCGAAACTTTCTGCCGCTTCCCCGTGACGATTTTCCGGAAATGATCCTTGATATGGAACGGGCGCTTATGGCTTCGGACGTTACGGATCGAGCTCCCAAGCTTCGCGAAACAATTCCTTTTTTTGATTGATGGGTATGGAGACTGCATCTCTCAAGCCGTGGCGCCGGACCATTTCTGACGGCTCTTGCACGCGGCGATGGCGCTGATGATCACCTTGTGTGGTTCGCCGACCTTTTGGGGTGATCTGCGAAGATTTTGATGCTTACGCCGTGATGTGGCGCGACCAGTGTCGCCTGGGACGTAAGGTGCTGCAGAGCACGTCGGCATCCGGCGATTGCCCGTTTCTTGCGAAGTGTCATGCAGTCGGATGCGGCCGGGGCCAATCAATCGCCGCTTGGATCGCGGCGGAGGACAGTCTCTTGCGTGTCGACTTATGCTCTTGGGGGAAGCATGGCCGCTGGCGTTCGCTGGACGCGCTAGGTAGCCGGCACTCTCGTCCGGCCCGAACGGAAGGCAGCCGTCTGGAAACCTCCACAACTTAGCAAAGTCTATGGATTTCAGTGGTGAGCCGGACAGGATTCGAACCTGTGACCCGCTGATTAAAAGTCAGCTGCTCTACCAACTGAGCTACCGGCCCCACGTGGGCGGTGATTAGTGGCGGCGCGCGGGGGGGTCAAGGGCAAAAACCGCGCAGGTCTGGATAAATCCCCGCCCCGGGCGTATATGGGCGGGCATGTTGGAACAGCGGCCCCCCGGTGGCCTGGCTTTCATGAAAATGCATGGGCTGGGCAATGACTTCGTGGTGATCGACTCGCGCGGGCGCGGGGCCGATTCCGCGGGGGTGGTCACGGCTGGGCTGGCGCGGGCGCTGGGCGACCGGAACCGGGGCGTGGGGTTTGACCAGCTGGCCGAGATCCGCGATGCGGTGGGGGCGGATTTCGCGCTGGATTTCTGGAACAGCGACGGGACGCGTGCCGGGGCCTGCGGAAACGCGACGCGCTGTGTGTCAGACTATGTGATGCGGCAGACGGGCAAGGCGGCGGTAACGCTGGTCACCGCTCGCGGCGGGCTGTCGGCAGTGCGGCGCGGGGATGGGCTGGTGTCTGTCAATATGGGTGCGCCACAGGTGGCATGGGATGAGGTGCCGCTGGCGCGGGAGATGGATACGCTGCATCTGCCGCTGGAGGGCGATCCGGTGGCGGTGGGGATGGGCAACCCGCATGCGGTGTTCTTTGTGCCGGATGCCGAGGCGGTGGATGTGGCCGGGTTGGGCCGTGCGGTGGAGCATGACCCGCTGTTCCCGGCGCGGACGAATGTGGAGTTTGCATCCTTGCTTGGCCCCGATCACCTGCGGATGCGGGTGTGGGAGCGGGGGACGGGGATCACGCTGGCCTGTGGCTCTGGCGCTTGTGCGACGGCGGTGGCCGCGCATCGGCGCGGGCTGACGGGGCGGCGGGTTCTTATGGATGTGGATGGCGGGCGGCTGGAGATCGACTGGCGCGCGGATGGGGTCTGGATGACCGGGCCGGTGGCGCATGTGTTCGACGGCTGGCTGAGCCCGGATTTCGTGGCGGCGGTTGCATGAACGCGCCTGTTTTCGCCACGCTGGGCTGCCGTCTGAACGCCTATGAGACGGAGGCGATGAAGGAATTGTCCGCCGCTGCGGGGGTGGAGAATGCGGTGGTGGTCAACACCTGTGCGGTGACGGCCGAGGCGGTGCGGAAGGCCAAACAGGAAATCCGGCGGCTGTCGCGTGAGCATCCGGGGGCCACGATCATCGTGACTGGCTGCGCGGCGCAGACGGAGCCGGAGACCTTTGCCACCATGCCCGAAGTGTCGCGGGTGATCGGCAATACCGAGAAGATGCAGGCGGAGACATGGG
>PNND01000506.1 GCA_013824045.1 Rhodobacter sp.
TGAACGCCCGATTAACGGAATCGTTCCCCAGCGTTCGCTGCGTATGCACAACTGTCTGCACTGGCCGTCTGCACTGCGCTGCTGCACGCCAATTTCGCTATTGCGCCGCGATTTCCCGCACCGGAACCAGCAGCCCTTCGCTGACGAAAGACAGCGCCAGCGCCGCCGCCCCATGCGCCCACAAAAGATCACCCCAAGCGTGAATCTCGATGGGCGGGCGGGGGCGTCCGGTCTGGATCGCCAGCAGTTCCATCTCGGCCAAAGTCTCTTGCGCATAGAGGTAATCATAGCGCATCCGCTCACCCGACAGGATGATCAGTGCAGGGTCGAACAGGTTGATAACATTTGACAATCCAACCGCAAGATAGCGCCCCGCCCGGCGAAAGATCGACCGCGCCGCCGTGTTCCCTGCCTTCGCGTGGTCATACAGGCTTTCCAGCAGAACGCTGATCGACTGTCCCTCGCGATGCGTCCAGTTCAGCGCTGTCGTGGCCTCCCGCGCAAGGGCATAGTCGGCGATATAGGCCTCCAGACATCCCCGCTGCCCGCACCGGCACAAGGCGCCATCCAGCTGCACCTTGGTATGCCCCAATTCCATGCCAAGTCCTTGAGCACCCCGGTAAATTCGGTGGTTGATGACATATCCCATCCCAACCCCATGCTCGATGGTGACCACCGCAAAATCCGCCAACCCCCGCCCCGCCCCGAACCACAATTCCGCCAGCGTCACGAGGTTTGCATCGTTGTCTACGGTTACGGGAAGGTTCAGCCGCGCCTGTGCCACCGCCGCCAAAGGCACCGCCCGTTCGGTCAGCACGGATGACCACATCACCATGCCCGCGACCGAATCCACAAAGCCCGGTACCCCGATCCCCACCGCCGAAAGCTGGCTGCGGGCAATCCCGGCCTTGGCACAAACCCGGTCCAGCAAGGTTTCGATCGCCGCCAGAATTTCGGCCAGCGCCATCGGCCCCGGCCGCCGTGGGATCACGTCGTCGGCAATCAAATTTCCAGCAAAATCAACGATAACGGCCGTATGTTCCCGGTCTGAAAGCTTCATCCCGGCCACGCGATGCGCATTGGCGCGCACCCCGAGCGAAACCGCTGGCCGCCCCCGCCCCTGATCCAGATCGCGTGCGGCGGCGACCTCTTCGATCAACCCCGCCTCGATCAGTTCCTGCGTGATCGTGGTCACCGATGCCGGGCTGACGCCCAGATCCTTTGCCACCTGAACCCGGGGAATCAGTCCCGCTGCGCGGACCCGTTCAAACACCTGCTGGCGAAGCGGGCGCAGCGTATCGGAAAGCGGCGGGATCAAAGGGCCACAGCCCCTGCGTCCCTCTCCGCTATCGTCCATCTGCCCCTTCAGGTGCATTTATTCGGCCTCCAAACTTAAAACGGGCAGAATTTCTGCCATATTCTTTGCGGACATCCCGAAAATTGCTGCACTGCCGCATGAACTTGCCAGTTTCCTAGGCAGTGGCAGATTTGACGAACAAATTTATTTTGACAACTGAAATTATTCCCGCCTATTTTCCAGCGTGCCGACGAATCCGTCGTACCGGCCATACGCTGGCCGCATCCATAGGGAGGATAATAATGCGTATCGCAATTCTCGCTGCCGTCATGGCAGTGACAGGTTTCTCGTCTGCCGCTCTGGCAGAAGGCAAGAAGATCGGCGTGTCCTGGGCGCAGTTCCAGGAAGAGCGTTGGAAGATCGACGAAGCCGCAATGAAGGCCGCGATCGAAGCCGCTGGCAACGAGTACATCTCGGCTGACGCCCAGTCGTCCGCTGAAAAGCAGCTGTCGGACATCGACGCGCTGATCGCACAGGGCGTTGACGCTCTGATCATCAACGCATGGGACAAAGACGCCATCGCTCCGGCCATCGAAAAGGCCGCTGCCGAAGGTATTCCGGTCGTCGGCTATGACCGTCTGATCGAAGACGCTCGCACTTTCTATCTGACGTTCGACAACGTCGGCGTCGGCCGCATCATCGCCGAGTCGGTGTTCGCCGTTGCGCCGAAGGGCAACTACGCGATCATCAAGGGCGATCCGGGTGACCCGAACGTCGGCTTCCTGCGTCAGGGCATGGAAGAAGTCATCGGCGCCGCTGTTGCCTCGGGCGACATCGTGATCGTTGGCGAAGCAAACTCGGATGGCTGGAAGCCCGAGAACGCCCAGAAGAACATGGAACAGATCCTCACCGCCAACAACAACGCCGTTGACGCCGTTCTGTCGCAGAACGACGGCATGGCCGGTGGTGCTGCGGCCGCTCTGGCGGCCCAGGGCCTGAACGTTCCGCTGGGTGGTCAGGACGGCGACCTCGCCGCGATCAACCGCGTGGCACGTGGCACCCAGACCGTTTCGGTGTGGAAGAACGCACGTGACCTCGGCAAGGCCGCTGGCGAAATCGCTTCGGCCATGGCTGACGGCACCGCGCTGGACGCCATCCCGGGCGCGACCAAGTTCTCGGGCGGCGAGAAGGGCGTTGAAATGAACGCGATCCTTCTGAACCCGACCCCGATCACCAAAGACACGCTGAACCTGGCGATCGACGCGGGCCACATCACCAAAGAGCAGGCCTGCGAAGGCGCTCTGCCCGACGTCGCTGCTTGCCAGTGATCTAGGCTGATCTTCCGGCGCCACCTGCCAAGGGTGGCGCCGGTTTTCTTTCATGGCGGGTGGCCGATTGCCCCAGGCTGGGGTGATCCACAGGCGTGCGGCTTCGCGCGCAGTGCCCACGCACACGAATTCCCCTCTCACGTTGGACGAGGACATGACCGACACTCCCCATTCCCCGATTCCCAATCCACCGAATGAAAGCGCGGTCGCCCGTTTCCTGCGTACGACAGAGATTGACCCGCGCCTTTTGGGCATGGTCGGGGCGCTTTTGCTGATCTGGGTGGCCTTCGAAGCTTACTCGGCCCTCGTCCTCGGTCGTCCTTCGATGCTGCTGGGTGCAAGCCAGGCCGAAGCGAACGGCTTCCTGACGCCGCGCAACCTGTGGAACCTGTCCGTCCAGACGGCCTATATCGGTATCATGGCGACCGGCATGGTGCTGGTCATCATCACCCGCAACATCGACCTGTCGGTGGGTTCGATCATGGGCATGGTCGGCATGTATATGGGCCTGTTGCAGGTCGAATGGCTTACCCCAGCGCTGGGCCTTGGCCATCCGTCGATCTGGATCATCACCGTGATCTTCGGCATCGCTATGGGGGCCCTGATCGGGGCGTTCCAGGGTGTGCTGATTGCCTTCCTGAACATCCCGTCCTTCATCGTCACGCTGGGCGGCCTGCTCGTCTGGCGCGGGGCGGCTTTCCTTGTGGCGGGTGGCAAGACCATTGCGCCGCTGGATGAAACCTTCGCACTGATCGGCGGCGGCTCCTTCGGCGCGCTTGGCCGTACGGGAAGCTGGATCTTTGGCATCATCGCCTGTGTCTTTGTGGTCTGGGCCTTTGTCAGCGGTCGGAAATCCCGCCGCTTGCACGGCTTTGCCCTGCGCCCGGTCTGGGCGGAAACCTTCGTGATCGGTCTGGTCTGCGCGGTGATCATCGGTGCAACGGCGATGGTCAACTCCTACATCTGGCCGCGCGGCAACATCGCGAAATACTACACCGACCTGGGGCAAGAAGTGCCCGCCTGCGCGCAGGACAATGACACGATCTATACCGATGTCTGCGCCACCTTCGGCCATGGCTTTGCCTACCCGGTGCTGATCCTGATCGCGGTGGCCATTTTCATGACCATCCTGATGACCCGCACCCGCTTTGGCCGCTATGTCTTTGCCATCGGCGGCAACCCCGAAGCGGCGGCTCTGTCGGGCATCAACACCCGCGCCATGACGGTGAAGATCTTCACCCTGATGGGCGGCCTTGCCGGGATCGCCGCCGTTATCGGCGCGGCCCGCCAGAACAGCGCCACGAACGCCATGGGCAACCTTGACGAACTTTACGTCATCGCCGCAGCCGTCGTCGGCGGCACGTCGCTGGCGGGTGGGGTCGGCACGATCTACGGCGCCATCATCGGTGCCCTGATCCTGACTTCGCTGCAAACCGGCATGGTGCTGATCGGCTTTGGCGACGGCTCCTACCAGCGCATCGTGATCGGTATCGCGCTCGTCCTCGCCGTCTATCTCGACATTCTTTACCGCAAGCGCATCAAGTGAAGGGGCCCAGATCATGGTAGACAGAACCGGAACGCCGCTTGTCGAACTGCGCGACATCTCGATCTCTTTCGGTGGGATCAAGGCCGTTGATCACGTGACAGTCAATCTCTTCCCCGGCGAAGTTGTGGGCCTTCTGGGCCATAACGGCGCGGGCAAATCGACGCTGATCAAATGCCTGTCGGGGGCCTACAAGGCCGATGCCGGGCAGATCCTGATCAACGGGCAAGAGGTGGAAATCAACAATCCTCGCGACGCCCGCGCCCAGAACATCGAGACGATCTACCAGACGCTGGCTCTGGCGGATAACCTCGATGCGGCCTCGAACCTGTTCCTCGGCCGGGAACTGGTGAACTCGATGGGCTTTGTGAACGAATCCGCAATGGAGGCGGAAACGCGCAAGATCATGGGTCGTCTGAACCCGAATTTCCGCAAGTTCGGCGTTCCCGTTAGCGCCCTTTCGGGTGGTCAACGCCAGTCGGTCGCCATCGCGCGTGCCGTCTATTTCAACGCCAAGATCCTGATCATGGATGAACCCACCGCCGCGCTGGGGCCCCATGAGACGCAGATGGTGTCGGAACTGATCCAAGAACTTGAAGGCGCAGGGTCTGGGCATCTTCCTGATCGAGCATGACATCCACAACGTGATGAAGCTGTGCGATCGGGCGTCCGTGATGAAGAACGGCCAGCTTGTCGGAACGGTGAACGTCGATGAAGTCACCGACGAAGACATCCTGTCGATGATCATCCTTGGCAAGAAACCGGCAAAGGCTGCGTAATGTATATCGGCCTCGACCTCGGCACGTCCGGCCTCAAGGGCGTGCTGATCGACGATGCACAGGCGGTGCTGGCCGAGGCCAGCGCCCCCCTGACCGTATCCCGCCCACAGGATGGCTGGTCGGAACAATCCCCTGCGGATTGGATCGCAGCGGCCGAAAGCGTCATGGATGCGCTGTCTGCGCATGGCCTCGCACGGGTCCGCGCCATCGGCCTTTCCGGCCAGATGCACGGGGCAACGCTTCTGGATGCGTCAGACGAGGTGCTGCGCCCCTGCATCCTGTGGAACGACACCCGCAGCCATGAAGAGGCGGCCGAGTTGGACGGCGATCCCCTGTTCCGCCGTGTGACGGGCAACATCGTCTTTCCCGGCTTCACCGCGCCGAAACTGCTCTGGGTGCGCCGCAACGAACCCCGCATCTGGGAAAAGGTGGCGCGCGTCCTGCTGCCCAAGGATTACCTGCGCCTTTGGCTGACCGGCGAACATGTCGCCGAAATGTCCGATGCAGCGGGGACAAGCTGGCTGGATACGGGCAAGCGTGACTGGTCCGATGCCTGCCTTGCCGCCACCGGGCTGAGCCGCGCCCACATGCCGCGCCTTGTCGAAGGGTCGGCGGTTTCGGGCAGCTTGCGCGATGCTCTGTCGTCGCGC
>PNND01000291.1 GCA_013824045.1 Rhodobacter sp.
GGCGATCGGGACGTTCCGGGGGTTCTGAAGGCGATTTCTCGGGCGTTTCGGTCATACCGTCGAGCATACTCCCGGCACGTCCGATAATGCAATCTTATTGGACATTGTGACGATGCCAACGATGCGGCGGTTGTATTCATAATTTCTGGTATTAAGCGCCGCGACAAAGTAGGTTCTTACCATGAGAAGACTGCGCGCCATGCCCATCGAAGCCCTGCCGATGCTTCCTCCTCTCCCGGGCTGGATCATGTCCGGGCCTGCGGAAAGCCTCAACGCCGCGGTGTTCCGGTCCGGGGCTGCACTGGCGCATCTGACCTTTGTGACAACCGCCGAAGATCTGCCCCAAACCTTATGGCGTGATCGCCTGGCGCTGGCGGCAGCGGAAATCTGTGTGGGCCATTCAGGTCGGCGCGAAGGGGCCGGAGCATTGCGTGATGCGGTGCACCTGACGAAAGCAGGCGATGATCCCGGTCCGTCTGGTCGGGTTTTTCGGCAATGGTCCGCGGCGGTTGCGCGGCCGATCTCTGTTTTGCATCTGGCTCGCGTGCTGGAGGGTGTCGCACCAGATCGGATTGTCCTAAGCCTTGATGCCACCGGGCCAACCCCGGTTGACCGCGCGGCGCAGGTCATCGAGGCCGTGCTGGAAGGCAACCCGCGTGGTGAGACCGCGGCCTTGATCCTTGCGGATGCGGCGCTGGCGAAGTCACTGGGGTGGACCCATGTTCTGCCGCTTTTATCGTTGGCCCTAAAGGCGCGTGATCTGCGCCTGCGCGGGGATGAGTTACGGCTGGCCTGCCACCGGGCGGTTGGTGTCGGGGTGCAACATGCCCTGCCTTTGGCGGGGGAACTCTCTCGGGCGGCGGTCCGGTTGCGCGCGGTGGTGCCGAAGCTGCGCGCCAAGGGGGCCGCGCGCGCGGTCGAACTGGTCCTGTCGCACGATGCGCTGGCACCCTCGACCCTTGACTTCATGTCGGACCGGGCCGCGCGACGGCTGTGCGACCGGCTGGTCAGCCTGGGTGCTGTCCGTGAGCTGACAGGGCGAGACACGTTTCGCCTCTATGGGATCTGACCATGGCACGGCGTGGGCAGCCAGAACTAGACCGGGAACTGGCCGTTCTGCCAAGCGACCTGCGCTGGCGGGAATGGATGCGGCGGATCGAAGCAGTGCTCTTTGCCTCTGCCTCGCCGGTCGCTCGGGACGACTTAGCGCGAATCGTGGGGCAGGGGGCATCGGTCGATCTCCTAATCGAAGATCTGGTGATTGATCTGGAGGGCCGCCCTTACGAGGTGGCGCAGGTGGGCAGCGGCTGGATGCTGCGGACGCGCGCTGCCTATGCTCCCGCCATCCGCGCTGCGGGGGATGTGGGGGATCAGGCGTTGAACCTGTCGGAGTTCGATTTGGCCGTGCTGGCGGCGATCGCGTTTCACCAACCAATCAGCCGCGACGGATTGAAGGATATTTTCGGGAAAGAGATCAGCCGTGACCTGATCGGGCGGCTGGCGGACCGAGACCTGATCGGAACCGGCCCGCGCGAACCGCGACGCGGCGCGCCCTATACATTCGTCACCACACATGCCTTCCTGGCCGCCTTCGGGATGGCGTCCTTGCGCGACCTGCCCGATCCCGAGCAACTCGCAGATGCCGGAATTACCGCGTCATAAAGGCGAGGCGAGCAGATCCAAAGCCAATCGCATCAGGTTTGCGCAGTCGTGTTCGGGTCGACATTACCGTTTCCAAAATTGACCAGGAAGCGGCTCTTGACGGAGTGCAGGCGCCTGCTTACAAAACCGGCACTGTCAGGGGAGTCCCGCCGAAGGGACTGAGAGGCTGATAGGGGGCAACCCCGGTGAAGCGACCCTTTGAACCTGACCCAGTTGATACTGGCGTAGGAAGCACAAGCGGTCGCTCTTCTTGTCCGGTTTCCGGCGGGGCGGTTTCGGGATAATCCCGGCTTCTTTCCCTTTATGACGGGTCATCAACGCAAAGAGGCTTTGATGAACCAGACCGATCAGACCACCGCGCTCGCAACTACACCTGCGTTGCCCGCCGTCACCACCGGGCCGCTGCCCGCCTCTTCCAAACGCTATGTGGCGGGGGTGATCCATCCCGAAATTCGCGTGCCGATGCGCGAAATTGCCGTACATCCCGCGGCTGGCGAGCCTCCGGTAACCATTTATGATGCCTCCGGCCCCTATACCGACTCGGCTGTGCAAACCGATATTGCCAGGGGTCTGGCCCCCGTCCGCAGCGCGTGGATGGCGGCGCGAGGAGATTGCGAGGCCTATACGGCGCGCAGCGTGCAACCCGCCGACAACGGGTTCGCCACCGGCGCGCGGCTGGTGCCTGGCTTTCCGGTGCAGACCAACCCGCTGCGCGCCATGGGCGGCAAGGCGGTCACGCAACTGGCCTATGCCCGCGCGGGCATCATCACTGCCGAGATGGAATATGTTGCGATCCGCGAGAATTTGGGCCGCGCCGCCGCCCTGCCCACCCCGCGCGACGGCGAGGATTTCGGGGCGTCGATCCCGGATCATGTGACCGCCGAATTTGTCCGGCAGGAAATCGCTGCCGGGCGGGCGATCATCCCGGCTAACATCAACCATCCCGAACTGGAACCGATGATCATCGGGCGCAACTTCGCGGTCAAGATCAACGCCAACATGGGCACCAGCGCCGTCACCTCGTCGATGGCGGAAGAAGTGGACAAGATGGTCTGGTCGATCCGCTGGGGGGCCGACACGGTGATGGACCTATCGACCGGGCGCAACATTCACAACACCCGCGAATGGATCCTGCGCAACGCTCCGGTGCCGATCGGCACCGTGCCCTTGTACCAGGCGCTGGAAAAGGTTGATGGCGTTGCCGAAAACCTTACATGGGAGATCTACCGCGACACGCTGATCGAACAGGCCGAACAGGGAGTAGATTATTTTACCATCCATGCGGGCGTGCGGCTGCACTATATCCCACTGACGGTGAACCGGGTGACGGGCATCGTGTCGCGCGGCGGGTCGATCATGGCGAAATGGTGCCTGCATCACCACCGCGAAAGCTTCCTCTACGAGCATTTCGACGAAATCTGCGACATCATGCGGGCCTATGATGTCAGCTTTAGTCTGGGCGACGGGTTGCGCCCAGGCTCCATCGCCGATGCCAATGACGCGGCGCAGTTTGCAGAGTTGGAGACTTTGGGCGAGCTGACGCAGATCGCCTGGGCCAAGGATTGTCAGGTGATGATCGAAGGGCCGGGTCACGTGGCGATGCACAAGATCAAGGCAAATATGGATAAGCAGCTGGCCACCTGTGGCGAGGCGCCGTTCTATACGCTGGGGCCGCTGACCACCGATATCGCCCCCGGCTATGACCATATCACCAGCGCCATTGGCGCGGCGATGATCGGTTGGTTCGGCACCGCGATGCTGTGCTATGTGACGCCGAAGGAACATCTGGGCCTGCCCGATCGCGCCGATGTAAAAACCGGGGTGATCACCTACAAGATTGCCGCGCATGCTGCTGATCTGGCCAAGGGCCTGCCGGGGGCGCAGGCGCGCGATGATGCGCTAAGCAGGGCGCGGTTCGAATTCCGCTGGGAAGATCAGTTCAACTTGTCGCTCGACCCCGAAACCGCGCGCAGCATGCACGACGAAACCCTGCCGAAAGAGGCGCACAAGACCGCGCATTTCTGTTCGATGTGCGGGCCGAAGTTCTGCTCGATGCGGATCAGCCATGATATCCGCGCCGAGGCCCAGAAGGACGGAATGGAGGCGATGGCGGCCAAGTTTCGAGAGAAGGGCGAGGTTTATCTGCCCGCGGCAGAGGTTGCGGAATGATCACCATTCTAGGGGCCGGGGTCGCGGGGTTGTGCGCCGCAACTGTGCTGTCCGAACGCGGGTTTACGGTGCAGGTCGTGGACAGCGGCTCCGAAGGTGACGGCGCAAGCTGGCTGGCGGGGGGGATGCTGGCCCCGTTCGTTGAGGCGGAAAGTGCCCCGCCGGAGGTGGCGCGACTGGGCGCCACTGCCGCCGACTGGTGGGCGGCGCGGGTACCCGGCGTGGTGCGGCGCGGCACACTGGTCGTGGCCCCAGCCCGCGACCGGGCGGAACTTGATCGGTTCGCCACCCGCACAACGGGCCACGCGCGGATCGGTGCGGACCGCATCGCGGAGCTTGAACCCGCTCTTGCTGGCCGCTTTGCCAATGCGCTTCTTTATGAGGCCGAGGCGCATCTGGACCCGCGCGTGGCCCTGCGGGCGCTGGCGGATGGGTTGCGCCGACGCAGGGTGGGCATCCACTATGGTACGCATCTTGCGCCCGATCAGGCCAATATCGACTGCCGGGGCATCGCGGCGCGTGATACCTTGCTGGGCCTGCGCGCCGTGCGGGGCGAAATGCTGCTGCTGCATTGCCCCAGTGTCACCCTGACTCGACCGATCCGCCTGCTGCATCCGCGCTTTCCGGTCTATGTCGTGCCGCGCGAAGGCGGGCAGTTCATGGTCGGTGCGACGATGCTGGAAAGCGATGACCCCGGTCCGATCACCCTGCGCAGCGCCAGTGAGTTGATGTCGGCAGTCTTCGCCCTGCATCCCGGCTTTGCCGAGGCGGCGATTGTAGAGATGGGCAGCGGCCTGCGCCCCGCCTTTGCCGATAATGTGCCGCGCCTGACACACGCGGGCGGGCGCTGGCATCTGAACGGGCTCTATCGCCACGGCTTTCTGACCGCCCCGGCACTGGCCAAACAACTGGCCGGCGAAATCGCCCTTGCACCACAGGGGGCCGCCTTTGCGCATTGAACTGAACGGCATCCCGACCGAGGTTGCTGCCGCAAATCTGGCCGATGCGCTGATGGCGCTTGGTTACGGCGGCACCGCCCTTGCCACCGCTCTGAACGGCGGTTTCATCCCTGTCGCCGCCCGCGCTACAACCCCGCTGCACGACGGCGACCGGGTCGAGGTTCTGGCCCCGATGCAGGGGGGCTGAGATGCGGCTTTATGATGTGGACTTATCGTCACGCCTGCTGTTGGGAACAGCGCAATACCCCTCGCCACAGGTTCTGACCGATGCCATTGCGGCCTCGGGCTGTGAGGTGATCACAGTGTCCCTTCGTCGGGAAACCGCAAATGGCGGCGCAAACGGCTTTTGGCCGCTCTTGCAGGCCACCGGCGCGCTCATCCTGCCCAACACCGCCGGATGCCATTCGGCGCGCGAGGCGATCACCACCGCGCAGATGGCGCGCGAGGTGTTCGGCACCAACTGGATCAAACTGGAGGTGATCGGCAATGCCGATACGCTGCAACCTGACCCCTTTGCGTTGGTCGAGGCGGCGCGGGTACTTTGCGCCGATGGGTTTGCGGTGTTTCCCTACACTACCGAAGACTTGATCGTAGCCGAACGCCTACTCGATGCGGGCTGCCGGGTGCTGATGCCATGGGGCGCGCCTATCGGATCAGGCCGGGGGCTGCGCCATGTGGATGCGTTGAACGCGATGCGGGGGCATTTCCCCAGCGTGCCGTTGATCATTGATGCCGGGATCGGCGCGCCCAGTCAGGCAGCGCAGGCGATGGAAAT
>PNND01000223.1 GCA_013824045.1 Rhodobacter sp.
CCGAGGAGGGACGAGAGCTGCCAGTGGCCGCGGATCGCCGAGTTGCGCTCTTTCGGGGCCGAGAGCAGTTTGCCGGGCCAGAACTTCGTCGACATGTAGCCGCCGCCACGGATCGCCGAGGTGCGGGGTTTGCTGGGCAGGACCGGGTTGCTGCCAAAGATATGGCCGTGCTTGGTCGAGCGATAGGGGTTGGACATGAAGAAGGTCTTGCCCTGCAAAATCTTGCCCGAGGTTTCGACCTTCGGATCTTCGCGGATGTAGACATCTTCGTTTGCCAGTCCGACCGACATCGCCGGGTAGCGGTTGACCGTGTTGATCGCGTGGCGCGCCGTGCCGATCGGGGCGAAAGGTGCGGTGACCACGAGAAGGGAGCAACCGTCTGCGATGGAGGGTGCATAGGCCATCGCCGAAGGCGCCGGTATGCGGGCCGCGCGCATCCGATCTGTGGCCGGGACGGGCCCGTCCCGCGTGATGACGTCAATGGTCGCGGGATTGTGCCCGCGGTCTACAAGAGCCGCAGCGACGGCCTGCGCCGCAGTCACGTCCGAGTAAAGCCTGGTGATGATCGTTGTCATGTCCTACCCTTTTGCTGAACGGCCCTTGGGCGCTTGTCACGTCATGGTCTGGTTTCGGCAATGCTGTCCTGTCGGGATGCAATGCCTGTCGAAGGGGAAATAGCGGTGCTTTGCCTCGTGTCGATATCTTGCCGCCGCAAAGGCCATGCCACAATAAGGGCCAGTAGAAGAAGCCCCGCTTCCAGCCCGAAAACGGGCAGATAGGGGATCGCGGCTGCGGATCCGGTCAGGGCGGCGCCCTGTGCGCCGACATCGGGCGACACGTGCATCACGTCGCGGATCAGGCCGCCAAGCGCGATGGCAGCACCAGCCGCCGTGGTCTGAACCGCGCCCCATGCGCCGAGCGAGAGACCGATCTGTTCGCGCGGGGCAGCCCGCATCGTGGCTGTGAGGGTGCCATGGCCAAAGAGGCCCGCACCGAAGCCCGCGATAAGTGTGGCCGCGATGAGCAGCGGCACGGTCAAGAGGGCTGCCGAGGCCATGACCATCAGGAAGGCCGGAACGCCGATCAGGGCACCGAGAATTGCCACGCTGATCGGCTGCCAGCCGTCCCGGCCCAGCCAGCGCGAGGCGAGCGCGAAGCCCAAGAGACTGCCGCAGGCCAGAACGACCGTGAGCCGCGTGGTCTCGGCCACGGTCATGTTCAGCACCTGACCGCCGAAGGGTTCCAGCAGCACATCGGCCATGCCGAAGCCTGCCGTGCCCAGCGCGATGACGGCCAAGAGGCGCAGCATGCCGGGTTGCACCGAGAGATGCTGCAGGGCCTCGGTGAAGGTGGTCTCGGATCGGGGGGCGAGGGCACGGCTGCGATCGCGCGCCTCTTGCTTCCACATCGCAAGACCGTTGAGGAAGATGGTGACTACGGCGGTGCCCTGGATCACCTGGATCAGGCGTCCGGGTGTGTAGGTCGTGAGCAGCGCGCTATAGACGAGGGCGCTGAGGATCATGCCAAGAAGGAGCATGACATACATCAGGCCCACGACCTTTGGCTGATCCTCGGGCGGGACCAGATCGGTGGCGAGGGCAAGGCCGACGGTCTGCACGATGTGCATCCCGGCGCCCACCAGCAGGAAGGCAAGGGCCGCCGCCGACAAGCCGATCCAGCGGGGGGCATCGACCGCCTCGCCATAGCCGGAAAGCACCAGCAGCGCGAAGGGCATGATGGCGAAACCGCCGAATTGATACATCGTGCCCTTGAAGATCCACGGCAGGCGGCGCAGGCCAAGGGCGGATCGGAAGGTATCGGACTTGAACCCGATCAGGGCGCGAAACGGGGCGAAGACCAGAGGCAGAGCCAACATGAGCGCCACCAGCGTGGCCGGAACCTGAAGTTCGACGATCATCACCCGGTTGAGCGTGCCGACCATAAGGACAAGCGCCATGCCGACCGTCATCTGAAAGAGCGACAGACGCAACAGGCGCGACAGCGGCACCTCTGCCGAGGCGGCATCGGCAAAGGGCAGGTAATGCGGCGCGATGGCCACAAGGCGCCCGAGTGCGAAACGTTTGTAGTCGAACATCGTCGACACACCCATGTTCTAATCCGGCCACCATCCGCGGGCCGGTCACGGGGGCAGGATGAGGCCCACCTGCCGGAGGACAGGGGGCCTCAAGCCCGATCGTGTGCCGCGCGCAAGTCGCGCCCGACCTGCACGCGCCAGGTCTAGTCGAGCGCCGCCATGGTTTCGGATGTCTGCAACACGGCGCGGGCCGTGGTGCCATCCGGCATGGTGATCAGAACCTCCTGATTTCCCCCGGGGATATAGGCCGCTTTCGCGACCCCATCTTCCGGCAGTACGAGCGAGGCGGAAGCCGTGCCCGCTCCAAGCGGTTTGCCAGAGAGGAAATCCGCCACCCATGACGTGTTGCTGAGCACGGCGACATGGACGGCGAAGGACCCGACAGCGACGGCAGAAAGGAACAGAGGGACCCCAACGGTCGGCTTGACGACAAGCCACATTTTTGCGTTGTTCATTCCATTCCCCTCAGCCGAGCCAGGGCGTTGTGACGGCGACAAGAATATGCGCGAGAAGGGCGATGACCCCGAACACGCGCGTGCCGTCGATAAGGTAACTGTGGACTTCTTCGGCTTCTCTCAAGGTCAGACCAGTCGGCCATACCTTGTCAGGATCGTTGGACATTTCTGCTCCTCCGTGCCCTCGTCGTCGTGGGTGCTTGGGTGAGTTGACGACATTCCGCTCACCTTCCCATGCTGCCGGTAAAGGTCGTTCGGCAGGCATTGGACCCGTCGGGAATTTGTCACTTTTTGTTGACATTTTCAACTGTAAGAAAAAGTTTACACTTGCGTCGGGCGGGTTCGGCACGCCGATTCAGGGGCGATCAATAACAAATTCAAATTTATAAATTTTTTCCCCGCGCGGCGGCGATCAAGCCGTCAAACCGTACTGCGGGGTTCAGAATTGGCTGACGCAGTTTTTGCTGCAAGTGATGCGTTTTTGCCCTTTGCGCCCCCACTTCCAAAGTGATTCCAAGGCAGATTCGCCCGGTTGAAAGATCCGTCCGGGCTGGGGAAAAGCACTATCCAGACGGGATGCGGCAAGCTAACATGCTAGTATGAGCAATGGTGATCTCCTTCACGTCGTCACGAACGACAACATCTCGGACAGGCGCAAGCTGTTCGGACGCGCGCTTATCTGGGGCACGGCGGCGCTGACGCTGATCGTAGCCGTGCTGCAGACGATGCAGGTCACGGGGCGGGCGGAGTTCGGCTTTACCGACTGGCGGCCGACGCTTTACGCCTTTTGCACCTGGACGGTGGCGCTGTGCTGGGGGCAGGTGCTGATCAATGGCGAGCATGGCAAGCGGACACTGTTCGTGCTGCCTGCCGCGATTTTCGTGGCGGCGCTGACGATTTTTCCGCTGCTGTTCGGGCTGGTCATCGCCTTCTCGGACTGGAACCTGTCCTCGCCCACGGGGCGGCAGTTCAACGGGTTGGACAATATCCGGCAGATGTGGACGGACCCGTTCTATTGGAACGCGCTGTGGAACATGGTGCTCTATTCGCTGGCCATTCTGGTAGAATATGCCATCGCCTTTGGCCTTGCGCTGTTGCTGAATGCGCAGATCCGGGCGCGGAAGTTCTTTCGCGTGGCCTTCCTTTTGCCGCTGATGCTGTCGCCTGTTGCCGTGTCTTGGATGATCGGCAAATCGATGATGGAGGCGCGCTATGGGCCGCTGGCGCGGCTGGCGCGGTTCTTCGGGGTGGAGAACCCGTCCTTCTTCAGCTCGCCCGAGATTGCGCGGGCGACGATCATGATCATGGACGCCTGGACCTATATCCCCTTCATGATGATCATGATTCTGGCGGGGCTGCAGGCGATCCCCAAGGAGTTGAACGAAGCGGCCAAGGTGGATGGCGCGAATGGGTGGCGGAATTTCTGGGAGGTGACCTTCCCGCTGATGCTGCCCGTTTCCATCACCGCGATCCTGATCCGCATCATCTTCAAACTGAAGCTGGCTGATATCGTGATCAACGTCACCTCAGGCGGGCCCGGGGGGGCGACGGATACTGTCACCAGCTTCATCTTCCGTGAATATCGGGAGCGGTCGAATGTGGGCTATGGCACGCTTCTGGCCTTTGTCTATCTGGTGATCATCGTGATCGCGATGACGCTTTTGATGAAACTTGCTGATCGCTGGACGAGGCCCCGGACATGACTGCGAGCACTCAGATCTTCCGGGATTCCGAGGCGGATCGCCGCCACCGGGCCAAGTGGTGGACGAGCCGGATCGCGATTTATGGCGTGCTGATCCTGTGGACGATCATCTGCCTGTTCCCGATCTATTGGACCATCACGACGAGCTTCAAGATGGCGCCCAATGTGATGAAGGGGAACATGATCCCTTGGGTGGATTATCAGCCCGCATGGCTGGGCTGGCGGTCGCTTGGCCTGTCGCCGGACACGATCGGCGAGGAAAGCACCGTGCGGGCGGAGTTCATGAAGCGGTTCATGAATTCGGCGATCATTTCGGTGACATCCTCGGCGCTGGCCGTGGCGCTGGGGAGCCTTGCGGCCTATGGCCTGTCGCGGTTCAACTATCGGTTCGGGTTCATGAAGAATTCGGACATCAGCTTTTTCTTCCTGAGCCAGCTGATCCTGCCGCCGGTGGTTCTGGCCCTGCCCTTTCTGGTGCTTTACCGCGAGTTGGCGCTGCTGGACACGCGGGTGGGGCTGATCCTTCTCTATACGCTGTCGGTGCTGCCCATCGTGATCTGGATTATGCGCGATCAGTTCGGGTCGATCCCGACAGAGCTGGAAGAAGCCGCGCTGGTGGACGGGCTGTCGATCTGGGGGGCCTTTGCGACGATCATCCTGCCCATCGCCCTGCCCGGGATGGTGGCGGCGTTCATCCTGAGCCTTGTGCTGACATGGAATGAGTATTTCTTTGCGGCGCTTCTGACATCGACCTATGCCAATACGCTGCCCGTGATGGTGGCGAGCCAGACGGGAAGCCAGGGGATATCCTGGTGGTCGATGGCGGCGCTGTCCTTTGCGGCGATCCTGCCCTTGATCGTGATCGGGGTGGTGCTGGAGAAATACATCATCAAGGGCATGGCCGCCGGGGCGGTGAAGTGACGGCCTGCGGGGCCACGATTTTTCTGCGAAAAATCAGCCCCGCACGGCCTGAATTTTCGCAGGAAATTCGTTGGCCGTGCAGGGGGAGCAGATGCTCAAGGGGATAGACCAGAGGCTTTCGGCAGAGATCGTGCATGTGCTGATGCTGATGGGGCATGGCGATGATCTGGTGATCTGCGATGTGAACCATCCGGCGGCCACGATTGCGGCGGAAACCACCTATGGGCGGCTGGTCGACATGGCGGGATGCGACATTCCCACCGCCGCGCGGGCGATCCTGACGCTGATGCCGCTGGATAGCTTTGTGCCTGCGCCGGTGTCGCGGATGCAAGTGGTGGGAAACCCGGATGGGGTGGTGCCGGTTTTCGGCCGGATGCA
>PNND01000077.1 GCA_013824045.1 Rhodobacter sp.
TCAGGCAGAGGCGCGCGAAGATGCCGATGATCCGCAGCGCGCGCTGGGCCCCGAGCGTGGCGTAGGAAGGAGCGAATTCCGCAAGGTTAGTGCCGTTTTGTGCGCATAAGCGGGCGATCATCGCGGCTTCCGTTTCTGCCGCCACATCACGCCGCGCGTCTTGCAGCAGCGAGACGAGATCATAGCCGGGTTGGCCCATCTGCGCGAGTTGGAAATCCAGCAGGCCGACCCGGGCGACGCCCGCGCGATAGGGCAGCCACAGCAGGTTCTCGGCGTGGTAATCACGCAGGATCATCACGCGGGGACCATCGGCATGGGTTCGCATCAGATCGGCGAGAACAGTTACGAATATGGCTGGATCGGGGGATTGGCCCGTCGCCGCGAAGGCGTACCAGTCCAGCGCGAAGGCGGCCGCCTTTGCCCAGTCCTGTGCGGAAAGATCGGGCAGGTTGGGCGGCGCGGCATGCCGGTGCAGGTGGATCAGAACATCGGTCGCGGCGGTGAACAGCGGGGCTTCCATTGCGGGATCGGCGGCGATGAGGCGGGCGAAGAGCCCGTCGCCCAGATCCTCGATCAGCAGGAAGCCGTGTTCATAATCCTCGGCCAGGATCGCAGGGGGGGACAAGCCGATACCGGCAAGGTGGCGGGCGATGGCGGTGAAGGTGGCGGGATCGTCACCCTTGCCGGGCGGGGCATCCATCAGCACGGCGGTGCGCGCTGCAAGTGTCAGCCTGTCATAGCTGCGGTCTGATGCATCCCCCGCCAGAAAGCGCCGCTCTGCCGCGCCCCATCCGGCGCGGGAAAGAAACGTCTCTGACAAAGCGCGGCGGTCTGTCATGGGCTGTTCGCCATAAGGGCCGTCAGCAGGCCAGCGCGACCACCGGATAGATGTGCCATCCTGCCATCGCCTTGCGCCGCAAGGCGCAAGTGCAGCGCATCGGGGGGAAGGTGCGAACCCAGCCGTTCTGGCCATTCGACAAGGCAGATCGACGTGGCGAAGGCGTCATCTAGGCCAAGCTCCAGCACCTCATCCGGGTGGGACAGGCGATAGAGATCGGCATGCCAGATTTCCACCCCGTCGGCATCATAGGTCTGCACCAGCGTGAAGCTGGGCGAGGGGACATCTTCCATCCGCCCCAACCGCGCCCGGATCAAGGCGCGGGCGAGGTGGGATTTGCCGGCCCCGATCGGCCCTTCCAGCAGGACGGTATCGCCGGCCCGCAGCAACCCAGCCAGCCTTTCCCCCAATGCGGCGGTGGCATCCTCATCGGCAAGGAAGAGCGGCGTGTCGTCAGGGGGCGCGGTGGTCATGCGGGCAGTTTTACCGCCCTGCCCGACCACCGCAAGCAGAACACTCAGCCCCCGGCGCGGGTGGCTGCCAGGGCGCGGGGGGCTGCCTCGGCCACCACTGGGCTGAAGCCCACAAGCGTGGCGCCATCCGACAGCGGGGCAAAGCGGCATCCGATCAGCCGCCCATCCAGCAGGCGCGCCTCGGCCCGCCATGGCGCGCGGTCATCCAGACGGGCGGAAAACTCCTCGGCCTCGGCCCAGAGGGTGGACGGGGCCGAAAGGGCCCGCCATCGCGCAGCCATCTGGGCAAATCCCATCGGGGCAAGCTCTTCTCCGGGATCGTGGCCCCACAGCGCGGCATAGGCGGTGTTCGACATGACAAGCTGGCCGGTCGACGCAAAAACGGCGATGCCTTCGTCCAGCGTATCGACGACGCGCTGGGACAGTTCCAGATCGGCGCGGTAGCGACGGCTGCGGATGATTTCGGTCGAGATGTCGTCGATCATCAGGGCCAAGCCGCCATTCGGGTGCCGCCGCCCGGTGATGCGGTAGGTCTGCCCGCCGGGCAGCGCCCAGGTGTCCTCGAACTGGCCGCTCGCGGCGGCGCGTTCCATATCGGCCACTTGGTGGCGCCAGCCTTTCCAATCGCGGGGTTCGGGGATCATGTTGCGGTCGCGCATCCCGTCGAGCATGGCGATCAGCGATGGCCGGCGCGACAGGAATTCGGGGGAAAGACCGGTCAGATCCGCCAGCGCTGGATTGAAGCTTTGCAGATGCCGGGTGTGATCAAAGACGGCAAGGCCGGTTGTAAGCTGGGCAAAGGTCTTGGCCATTGCCTGCACCATGTCGCGCAAGTTGGCCTCGGCGCGGACAAGATCATCCACCGGAAGGGCATGCCAGATGTTTGATGTGAACCCGACGTCAAACCATTGCGTGCCATCCTTTGTCTCATGACCGTTGCGACCTTCGATGAATGCAGGCGCCTTGCCCCTGCCAGAAGCGACAAGCGCCCTGTAGGCGGCGTTGCACCAGATGACCTTTCCGCAGGACCCGGTTTGCCAAAGGGGAATCGGAACCTGCTCTGCCACCGAGGCCGCCCGTTGCTGTGGGTCATCTTGTTTTGGTCCCACCTTGCGGGGAACGATAGACAGGACAACAACGCTCAGCGCCGCGCCCAATGCGCCCAGCGTCAGGAGTTCCAGCCAGATCAAGGATGTCACGTTTCTCGCCCAGGTTGCCGAAACTCAACCTTTGAGAGAGTAACCTTAACAAATAGTTAACGCAGCGTGTTCCGATAAAGGCTCAAAACCGCGCTCTTCCAAGAGACGGGTCACGCCTCGAACCGGCGGTTATCGCCCAGTTGAGCGGTTTCCGGAGCGACGAGGTCAGCCGTTTTCCAGACCAGTTCAACGATGGCACCGCACCGCTCCGGGCGTTCATCCGGCGAAAGAAACGGATCAGAGGCATTTGCAAAGGACAATTCTGCCCCGGTCCGTTCCAGCAAGGTCTTGGCGATGAACAGGCCAAGACCCATGCCTTCGTATTCCGGTCGACGGTGAAGATCCTGGGCCGAGCGGCGCGACCGAACAAAGGGATCGCCGATCCGCCCGATCACTTGGGACGGATAGCCTTCGCCATCATCGACGATCCGGATGGTGACACTGCGATCCGTCCATTCGCCATCCACCCAGACGGTGCTGCGCGCAAAATCCACGGCGTTCTGGATCAGGTTGCGCAGGCCGTGAATCACCTCTGGGCGACGCAGGATGGTGGGCTGGCGTTCGTTCCCGCCCTCACCCGGCGACAGGGTGAATTCCACATGCTTGCCGCGGCCGATATGCGGCTCTGCCGCTTCGCGCAGGACCGAGCCGAGCGGGGCCTGCCGCAAATGCAGATCATCCTTTCCGGCGCGGCCCATCCCGCGCAGGATATCGCGGCAGCGGTCGGCCTGTTCGCGGATCAGCTTTGCGTCCTCCAGCAACTGGGGGTGATCTTTCAACTCTTCCATCATTTCGGTGCTGACAAGCTTGATCGTAGCCAGTGGTGTGCCCAGTTCATGCGCCGCAGCCGCGACTACGCCGCCCAGATCGGTCAGCTTCTGTTCGCGGGCCAGCGCCATTTGCGTGGCCAGCAGCGCATCCGACATGGACCGGATCTCGGTCGCGATGCGCCGGGAATAGAGGCCGAGGAACACGATGCCGATGACGATGGCCAGCCAGTAGCCGAATTCAAAGACCAGCGGCACGGCAAGCCTTTGGCCATCGGCAAAGAACAGCGGCACGTTGACGAAAGCGATGGCCGTGGTGAACAGGATCGCCAAGGCACCCAGCAGGATCGTGGTCCGCAGTTCCAGGGCCGACGCGGAAATGGTGACGGGCGCGAGGATCAGCAGGGCGAAGGGGTTTGTCAGCCCGCCCGTCAGGTAAAGCAGGAACGACAGCTGCGACAGATCGAACAGCAGGGTCAGCATCGCCTCGAATTCCGAAAGGCGCTTGTTTTCCGGATAGACGAAGCTGGAAATCAGGTTGGCGATGATCGACGCGCCCACAGCCATGTAGCACAGACCCAGTGGCAACTGGATGCCGTAAACCCTGTCCGCCACGGTGATCGCCGCAAGCTGGCCGACAATCGCCATCCACCGCAGCAGGATCAGCGTCCGCAGGCGGACCCAATCGCTGCGCGTGTCGCGGGAAAGAAGGCCGAAGCCCGAATCCATCATCTTGAGAAAAGCGCCCTGCGTGACGAAGTTGCGCATTGTTAAGCGCCGATCCATCCGCGATCAATGACGCCGCGAATAAGAGGGTTTTTTGACATGAGCAAACTTTATGCAGGTCTGGCCGCTGCCGCTGTTGTGGGCATGGTGGGTGGGCTGTTTGCCTATGGGCAGTTGGCAAAACCGGACGATGCTTTCGCCCAATGCCGTGGCGGTGTTGTGGGTGGTGATATTGGCGGGCCGTTCACGCTGCAAAACGCGGCCGGGGCCACGGTGACCGATAAGGATGTGATCACCAAGCCTAGCCTTGTCTATTTTGGCTATACGTTTTGCCCCGATGTCTGCCCGCTGGACAATGCCCGCAATGCCGAAGCGATCGATATTCTGGAAGAGCGCGGCTTTGACGTGACCCCGGTCTTCATTACCGTAGATCCGGCCCGCGACACGCCCGACGTGGTGGGTGATTTCGCCGCGAACCTGCACCCAAAGATGATCGGGCTGACCGGAACGGAAGAGCAGATCAAGGCGGCATCACAGGCCTACAAGACCTATTACCGCAAGCAGGATGGCGATGATCCGGACTATTATCTGGTGGACCATTCGACCTTCACATACCTCGTCCTGCCCGAAACCGGCTTTGTCGATTTCTTCAAGCGAGACGAAACTGCGGAACAGATTGCTGATCGCACGGCCTGTTTTCTGTCTCAATAAGGGCAGATGAATTTGACCAGACCCCTAAAGCCGCCTACTTCTTTGGCAAGAACATAACAAAGGGGAACCTGATGGCTGACGACCTGATTGCCGATCTTGGCGCGGACCGGACGCTGCTGCTTGTCGATGATGACGAACCCTTTGTGAAGCGGCTGGCAAAGGCGATGGAAAAGCGCGGGTTTCTGCCAGAAACGGCGGAAAGCGTGGCGGCCGGTCGGGCAATCGCCATGGCGCGGCCCCCGGCCTATGCCGTAGTTGACCTGCGGCTTGAGGATGGCAACGGTCTGGACGTGGTGGAAACCCTGCGGGAACGGCGGCCGGATTGCCGGATCGTCGTGCTGACCGGGTATGGTGCCATTGCCACGGCGGTGGCGGCGGTAAAGATCGGGGCCACGGATTATCTGTCAAAACCCGCAGATGCCAATGATGTGATGAACGCCCTTTTGTCACGGACGGAAACGCTGCCGGGGCCGCCGGAAAACCCGATGTCTGCGGATCGCGTGCGCTGGGAACATATCCAGCGGGTCTATGAAATGTGCGATCGCAATGTATCGGAAACCGCGCGCCGGTTAAGCATGCATCGCCGCACCTTGCAGCGCATTTTGGCAAAGCGCAGCCCAAAATAATCGGGTTATTGAATTAATGCGACTTGTTCCGTAAAAGGGGAGCCAATCCCGGCCAATGGAGCATGCAGGAATGAGCGTCGATCTTAATTCAATGTCGCTGAAAGAACTCAAAGAGTTGCAGGGTCAGCTGACAAAGGCGATTGCTAGCTTTGAGGATCGCAAGAAGAAGGCTGCACTGGCCGAGTTGGAAGAAAA
>PNND01000323.1 GCA_013824045.1 Rhodobacter sp.
TGGGTCAGCGATCATGCGGTGCTGGACCCGGATCTGGACACGCTGCATGTGTTCACCGCTGTGGAAATCGCAGCGATTCCCCCGGTTCGGGCGCGGCTTTTGAGGCTTGACGCGCGCTGAGGGGCGTTGACGCCGCCCATCGGCCCGCATACCTGAGCCGCCATGGCACGCGCACCCCTTCTTCAGCTTTCGTCGATTTCCCTGACCTTCGGGGGCAACCCGGTTTTTGACGGGCTTGATATGGTCGTTCAACCGGGGGACCGGGTGGCGCTTGTCGGGCGCAACGGATCGGGGAAATCCACCTTGATGAAGGTCATGGCCGGGCTGGTGGAACCGGATCAGGGCAACCGGGTGATCCCGCCGGGGGTGAGCGTAGGGTATATGGAGCAGGACCCCGATCTTTCGGGCTTTGCCACGCTGGGCGATTACGCGGCGAGCGGTTTGTCAGAGTCGGAAGCTTATCGCGTGGAGATGGTGGCCGAAGGGTTGAAGTTCCGCCCCGAAACCCCGGTGGCCACTGCATCGGGGGGCGAGCGGCGTCGGGCGGCCTTGGCGAAACTGCTGGCCGAGGCGCCGGAACTTATGCTGCTGGACGAGCCGACCAACCATCTGGACATTCAGGCCATCGAATGGCTTGAGGCGGAATTGTCTACCACCCGGGCGGCCTTTGTTCTGATCAGCCATGATCGGGCGTTTCTGAAGGCGCTGACGCGCGCCACGCTCTGGATCGACCGGGGCGAGGTGCGGCGGCGCGAGTCGGGCTTTGACGGGTTCGAGGAGTGGCGCGAAACCGTCTGGGCCGAAGAGGATGAGGCGCGCCACAAGCTGGAGCGCAAGATCAAGGCCGAAGGCAAATGGGCGGTTGAGGGCATCAGTGCCCGGCGCAAGCGCAATCAGGGCCGCGTGCGGGCCTTGGCGGCGCTGCGCGAGGAACGGTCTTCGATGATCCGCCGGCAGGGCACGGCGGCGATGGAGTTGGAGAGCGGGCCGGTCAGCGGCAAGCGCGTGATTGAGGCGAAGGGGCTGGAGAAAGCCTTTGGCGACAAGCAGATCGTGACCGGGTTCGACCTGCGCGTGTTGCGCGGGGACCGGGTGGCCTTTGTCGGCCCCAATGGTGTGGGCAAGACCACGGTGCTGAAGATGCTGGTGGGCGAGGTGGCCCCCGATGCCGGCACAGTGACGCTTGGCACCAATCTGGAGATTGCGGTCTTTGACCAGACCCGTGCGCAGTTGGACCCTGAGGCCAGCCTTTGGGACAACCTGACCGGCGATCCGCTGATGCGGGTGTCGGGGGCGGCGGATCAGGTCATGGTGCGTGGGATGCCGCGGCATGTGGTGGCGTATCTGAAGGACTTCCTGTTCGATGAACGGCAGGCGCGTGCTCCGGTGAAAAGCCTGTCGGGGGGCGAGAAGGCGCGGCTTTTGCTGGCTAAGCTGATGGCGAAACCATCCAACCTGCTGATCCTGGACGAACCGACCAACGATCTGGACATCGAAACGCTTGACCTGCTGCAAGAGGTTCTGGGCGATTATGACGGGACGGTTCTGCTGGTGAGCCATGACCGTGATTTCATCGACCGGGTCGCGACGGCGACTGTTGCGATGGATGGTACCGGCACTGCGGTGGTCTATCCCGGCGGCTGGTCGGACTATGCCGCGCAGCGGCCTGTCCGGCCCGAGGAGGGATCGCGCGCCATGAAGGCCGAGGCGGCGAAGGTGGTAGTGAAGCCCGCCACCAAGGCCGAGGGACTCAGTTTTCCGGAACGCAAGCGGCTGGAGGCGCTGCCTGCCATCATCGCGCGGCTGGAGGCGGAGATTGCCAAACTGGGAGAGTTGCTGGCCGATGCGGAGCTGTTCACCCGCGAGCCGGTGAAGTTCCGCAAGGCGACCGAAGCGCTGGTGGAACGGCAGGGCGCGCTGGCGGCGGCAGAAGAGGAATGGCTGTCTCTGGAAGAGCGGGCCTGAGGGATCGGGTAACGCCTAGGACACGATCCGGTTCCCCAAAACGGGCGAATAATCACGTGATTTTGAGGGGATAGGCCAAAACTGGCCGAAGCGCCCTTTGCCGCGCGCCAAATCCTGCCGGTTGTATTCACCTTTGTTCACCTCGCTGTCATCCTGCCTTGCTCTGACCCGCCATGAGGCGCAGGTGTGACCCACGAGACGGCTGCCGGGTGACCGGACGGCCGCAGTTCAAAGGCACAGGAGACAGACAATGAAATTCATTACAGCAACGGCGGCGCTGGCCGCAGTGGCGGCATTTGGCGCGATGCCCGCGCTGGCGGGCGGCCCGACCGAAGTTTACAACGAGCCTGCGGTTGCCCCGGCACCGATGGTTGTTGCCGCGCCGAGCGCGGATTGGAGCGGGCTTTATGTCGGTGGTCAGCTTGGCTATGGCGATGTGGGCTCTTCGTCCGGCGCATTGGATGGCAGCGGGTTCACGACAGGCCTGATCGCCGGTTACCGCGCGGATATGGGCCAGTTCGTGGCCGGTATCGAAGGTAACTACGATTGGACCGATATCGATCTGGGCGGTGGTGCTGCGACGCTGGACAATGTGGCGCGCCTGAAGCTGATCGGTGGCTATGACATGGGTCCGGCGCTGCTCTACGGTACGGTCGCGGCGGTGCGGGCCGAAACCTCGATCGGCAATGACAGCGGTTATGCGCTTGGTGTGGGCATGGACTACGCCCTGACGGAACGCATGACGCTGGGTGCGGAACTGATGGAGCACCGGTTTGACGATTTCAACGGGACGGGCGTCGATCTGGATGCCACCACGTTCAACACGCGTGTCGGGTTCCGTTTCTAATTTGCAAACCAATTGGTTAAGGATTTCTTAACGAAATCCGCGCCAATATAAGAACGGGCGATCCTTCGGGGCCGCCCGTTTTTCTTACATAAGCTCTGCCACGACCTGCGGGATGGTCATCACGTCGGCCTCGGTGCAATCGAATTGGCCCACCTGCACGCGGATGACGTAGCGGCCGGCGTGGCGGATTTGGGTAAGGTAGATGCGGCCATCATCGTTGATGCGGGTGAGCAGGGATTCCGTTTCGGCGTCAGACCCAAGGGCAAAGGTGAAGAGCGAGAGCGAGGGTTCGGTGATTATCGTCACGCCGGGCAACTGCGCCAGCGCATCGCGGGCTTGCCGGGCCCATTCGACATGGTTGCGGATGCGGGTGCGCAGGCCGGACAGACCATAGGCGCGAAGGGTGAACCAAAGTTTAAGCGCCCGGAAGCGGCGGCCGAGCGGCACGGTCCATTCGTTGAAATTGGTGATCTCCTCGCGCCCGGCGGTTTCCAGATAGGTGGGGCGCAGGCCGAGCGTGCGGATTTGCGGGCCGGGATCGGCGAGGAACTGGACGGCGCAGTCGAACTGCGCGCCGAGCCATTTGTGGGGATTGAAGACGATGCTGTCGGCCCCATCAACACCGAGCCAGAGATCGCGGAATTCGGGGCAGATCATTGCGCTGCCTGCCCAAGCGGCATCGACATGGACGGGCAGGCCCGCCGTTTTGGCCACTGCGATGCAATCGGCGATGCGGTCAAAGGCACCGACCGAGGTACCGCCCGCGCAGAGGATGACGCCTACGGGCAGAAAGCCCGCCGCGCGGTCGGCGGCGATGGCCCCGGCAAGCGCGCCGGGCTTCATGGAAAGCGTTGCATTCGTTGGGATTTTCACAAGGTTCTCTTGCCCGATCCCGGCGATGCGGGCGGCTTTGTCGACCGAGGAATGGGTCTCGGCACTTGCATAAAGCCGCAGGCGGGGGTGGGCGGAGAGGCCCTGTTGCAGGCCTGCCCAATCCAGTGCCTGTTCGCGCATGGTGAGCACCGCAGAGAGGGTGGCGGTGGTGGCGCTGTCGTGGATTGTCCCGGTAAAATGTTCAGGCAGACCAAGGGCTTGGGCCAGCCAGCGGATCATTACCTGTTCCAGTTCCGTCACGGCGGGCGAGGTTTGCCACAGCATCCCTTGGGCGGCGATGGCATTGGCCAGTTGTTCCGCCAGCATCGAGGCGGGGGAGGCATTGGCGGGAAAATAGGCAAAGAAGCGGGGATGCTGCCAATGGGTCAACCCACCGGGGATGATGCGGGCGAAATCGGCGAAGATTTCTTCCATGTTTTCCGCATCTTCGGGCGGGGCGGGGGCTATCTGTGACGCTGTCGCGCCGGGGGTGAGGGGCGCGCGGACGGGACGGTCGCGGAGCGTGGCGTGATAGTCATGCGCCCAATCGGCAGCGCGTTTTGACCAGTGATGCAGATCATCGTGATCCATGATTTCCCCCCATGTGCAGAGGGGTGAATTGAGCAGGCGGTGGGTTGGGCCGCAAGGGGCGGCGTTCTGGGTGTTAATTCAGTGGGTTAGGGGGAATGGGCGAGGCAACGGCCGTTCAGCAGCGCAGTGCAGACGCGCAGTGCAGACAAGCGTATGCACGCAGCGCACGGGCTTCGGGACGAATCTTAAGATTAACCATGCGGCACGAATCGGGGGATGGGGCCGCGAAACTTGCGCTTGGCAGGCCACGGGATTGGTTGTAGCGGTGGGGGCATGAGCAAGAAGGGCATCATCGGCTGCTGCTGCATTACCCGCTGACCATTGGTCGCGCGGGCCTTCTTCTCGTTCCCATGAACAGACGAAGTTGATACACCCGCGCCGGGAACGGCATGGCAGGCCTTTGGCCGCATTTCGGGGTTTGGGATATGGTGACGATCCGGCTGCACAATACGAAGACGCGGGCGAAGGAGGACTTCAGCCCGATCGACGCAGGCAATGTGCGGCTTTATGTCTGTGGACCCACCGTCTATGACCGCGCGCATATCGGGAATGCGCGGCCTGTGGTGGTGTTTGACACGCTGTTTCGGCTGCTGCGCCATGTCTATGGCGCGGATCATGTGACCTATGTGCGCAACTTCACCGATCTGGATGACAAGATCAACGCAACCGCCTTGGCGCGGCAGAAGGCAGGGGCGGCGGGAACGCTGGAAGCGTTGATCGCAGAGCGGACGGAAGAGACAATCCGCTGGTATCACGAGGATATGGATGCGCTGGGGGCGCTGCGGCCCACGCAGGAGCCGCGCGCGACGGCCTATGTGGGCCAGATGATCGCGATGATCGAGGTGCTGATCGCCAAGGGCCATGCCTATGCCAAGGAAGGCCATGTGCTTTTCCGGGTGCGGTCTTTTGCCGAGTATGGGCGGCTTTCGGGGCGGGATGTCGATGACATGATCGCGGGGGCGCGGGTGGAGGTGGCCCCGTTCAAGGAAGACCCGATGGATTTCGTTCTGTGGAAGCCGTCGGATGCGAGCTTGCCGGGCTGGGACAGCCCTTGGGGCCGGGGGCGACCAGGGTGGCATATCGAATGTTCGGCCATGTCATTGGCGCTGTTGGGGGCATCGTTCGACATTCATGGTGGCGGGATCGACCTGCAGTTTCCCCATCACGAGAATGAGGTGGCGCAAAGCTGCTGCGCCCATCCGGAGGCCGATTTCGCGCGGGTGTGGATGCATAACGAGATGTTGCAGGTGGA
>PNND01000170.1 GCA_013824045.1 Rhodobacter sp.
AACCCCGCTGGACGCGCCGGTGGCTGCTTCCCCAGTAGCCGCTGCCCCAGTGGACGCGACGTCGGTAGCCGATACCGCAATAGAGGAAGTTGAGGCCGCGCAGGCGCAACCCGCAACGCCAGCCGATCCGGCACCGGCTGCCGAAACAGCTGCAGCGGACCCTGCGTCGGTCGCTGACACCCCCATCGACGCCGCCCCCGCACAGTCTGAGCCGGTGAAATCCGCCATCCAGATCGCCTGCGAAGACGAGGGCGGCACCTGGGCGCGGGCAGGCGAGGGCGGTGGGATGTCCTGCATCCGCCCGACCCGCGACGGCGGCAAGCAATGCGACAGCAAGACCGATTGTCAGGGAGAATGCCTCGCCCGTTCGCGCACCTGCGCGCCGATCCAGCCGCTGTTCGGCTGCAACGCCGTGCTGATGGACAACGGGGCCGAGGTATCGCTGTGCATCGACTGATCCTTCCCGTGCTGCTTTTGCTCGTCGCCTGCGCCGCGCCGCCCGCGCGGATCGACGGGTTTCGCAGCAAGGGGCCCATCTATTCCAACGCCGTGCTGGACCTGACCACGATCACCGGCCAATGGACGCAAGTCGCCGCCTTCGCCAGTGACGGGCGAAGCTGCCGCGCCGGCGGGGCCGAATTCACGCGCGGCCCATCGGGCCTCATGGCATCGACCAGGCTTTGCCTGAACGGCACGGAAACAGCCTATCGCGGCCCCCTCGCCATCTCCGGCCCCGGACGGCTGACCCCCGCAGCCAAGGCGCCCGCACCGCTGAACCGGGAATGGTGGGTGCTCTGGGCCGATGTTGATCTGCGCACGCTGGTCATCGGCACGCCGGATGGCAGCTTCGGCTTCATCCTCAATCGCGGCGGCCCGCTGCCCCCCGACCGGCTCACCGCCGCGCGCGATATCCTCGACTGGAACGGCTATGACGTGGGTCGTCTGGCCACCTTCCCGTGACGCCAGGGCGGCGCGTTAACCTTGACCCCCTGTCAACAACTTTGGCCCGCGCACAAGATAAGCCGCATCACCGCCCGACCGACACTCACCGCAAAATGCGCGCCCGCAGCCCGCGCAGATGGCCCGGCACATCGCGGGCGCTGAAGGCCGCTTCCTTCACCAGCCAGTCGAAGTGCTGGCTGATCTGCTCCACCCGCGCAGAATCGCGGAAGGCAAGGTAATGCCGCCCCAGATAGACCACCGCCAGAAGCGGCCCAAAGATCGTGACCGGCGCGGAAAACACCCGCCGCGCATCGAACAGATAGAGCCGCAGCGACGGATAAAGCTGTTCGGTCAACTGGATAAGCCTGTCCATCTGCTCTGCCCGTGTCCGCGCGGGCAGGCCTTCGTAATAGCCCGCACCATCGGCAAAGGCCGCCAGTTCATGCATCGGCAGCGCGATTTCGTAATCGGATCGCGCGGACCGCATCCATTGGAGCCGGTCCTCGAACGCGCCCAGCGCCTGTTCCGCCGTGCGGCCCAGTTGCGGGCGATACTCCCATTCCACCATCGCCCGCGTCTTGAGCATGTCGGGCAGGGTCGCGGGAACATGCCGGATCTTGTATCCCGCCGCCTCGCGATGCCAGCCGAAGATCGTTTCATCCATCAAGGCGCGGGGCGCTTCCGTCACGGTCAGGCTTGTTGCCAGCAGATCGGCAATCGGCTCCGGCCTTCCCGTCAACCCCAGCAGCCAATCGGCCGAAATGCCCAGAACCTGCGCGCAATCCGCCGCCAGTTGCGCATTGGGCAACCGCGTGCCGGGGGCCAACAGTTGCGACAGCGTGGATCGGTCCACCCCCGCCGCCCGCGCCAGCGCCGCCCGCGTCATGCCGCGATCGGCCATCGCCTCGGCCAACCGGGCGCGAAACAGATCGGCGCGGTCGCGCTTGTCCATTTTCAAGGCCATTGGTGATTTTCCTCACCAAAAGTGACTTTATGTTGCCTATCTTCCGAATTCTGCCCGCCGCACGCAAGTGCTATTGCTGAATCCAATCAGAACAAAGACTTGGGGAACACCCGACTTGCGCGCCGACGCCCCCGCCATCGAATGGCCCACCCTTCTCGTCCTGCTGGGCACCTATGGTTTCTGGGCCTTGGGCACCACCGCTGCCTATGCGCTGTCCCCGGCTCTCGGCATCCTGCTGACCGGCATCGCCATCGCGCAATTCTCCTCGCTTCAGCATGAAATCCTGCACGGCCACCCCTTTCCGTCGCGCCGGATGAACGAGGCGCTGGCCTTCCCCGCCTTCACCCTGACCGTACCCTTTGGCCGCTTCCGCGACACGCATCTGGCGCATCACCACGATCCGATCCTGACTGATCCCTATGATGATCCGGAATCGAACTATCTCGATCCCGTGGTCTGGGCGGGGCTGCCCACCCTTACCAAGGCATTGTTTAAATTCAACAATACCCTGCTCGGCCGGGTGACGCTGGGGCCGATCCTTGGGAACTTTCTGTGGCTGGCCTCCGAGTGGCGACTGATCCGCAAGGGCGAACCCGGCCTGCGGCGTGACTGGGCGCTGCATCTGGCGGGGCTGGTGCCGGTGGTGCTGTGGCTCTGGGCCGCCGCGATGCCGTGGTGGGCCTATCTGCTGGCCGCCTGGATCGGCCATGGCCTGCTGAAGATCCGCACCTATCTGGAACATCGCGCGCATGAGGCCGCCCGCGCCCGCACCGTGGTGGTCGAAGATCGCGGCCCGCTGGCGCTGCTGTTTCTCAACAACAACCTGCATGTCGTCCACCACATGCACCCGAACGTGGCCTGGTATCGCCTGCCCGGCGTCTATGCCGCCAACCGCGATCATTACCTGCGCCGCAACGATGGCTATATCTATCGCTCCTATCTCGACATCTTCCGCGCGCATCTGTTCCGCGCCAAGGACCCGGTCCCCCATCCGCTGATGCCGGATGGCACCGACCGTCACGCCTGATCCCGCCACGCCGGCGCGAAACCGGCAAATCTTGCACGACGGATCGGCAGGGTTGCCCTTGGCTCTGGCCCTCGCCCCGCACCCGCGCTAAACAGCGCGCGCATCGGGACGAAAGGCGCGCACATGGCACGGATTCTGATCACCTCGGCCATCCCTTACATCAATGGGATCAAGCATCTGGGCAACCTCGTGGGCAGCCAGCTGCCCGCCGATCTTTTCGCCCGCTACATGCGCGCCCGCGGGCATGAGGTGATGTTCATCTGCGCAACCGATGAACACGGCACCCCTGCCGAGCTTGCCGCCGCCAAGGCCGGCAAACCGGTCGAGGTCTATTGCGCCGAGATGCACCAGACCCAGAAAGACCTCGCCGCAGGCTTCCGGCTGTCCTTCGATCATTTCGGCCGTTCCTCCAGCCAGCGCAATCACCGCCTGACCCAGCATTTCGCAGGGAAACTGGCCGAAAACGGGTTGATCGAGGAAGTCCTTGAAAAGCAGGTTTTCTCCATCGACGACAACCGCTTCCTGCCCGACCGGTATATCACCGGCACCTGCCCGAATTGCGGCTATGACGCCGCGCGCGGCGACCAATGCGAAAACTGCACCAAACAGCTTGATCCGACCGATCTGATCAATCCCCGCTCCTCCATCTCCGGCTCGACCAATCTCGAGGTGCGCGAAACCAAACACCTCTTCCTGCGCCAGCGCTCCCTGCGCGATAAGCTGGAAGCATGGATCGATTCCAAAACCGATTGGCCGATCCTGACCACCTCCATCGCCAATAAATGGCTCAACGATGGCGACGGGTTGCAGGATCGCGGCATCACCCGTGATCTATACTGGGGTATCCCGGTGAAAAAGGGCGATGAACCTTGGCCGGGGATGGAGGGCAAGGTCTTCTACGTCTGGTTCGATGCTCCCATTGAATACATCGCGGGCACTGCCGAATGGGCCGATGCCAATGGTCTGAGTGACGCCGCATGGGAACGCTGGTGGCGCACCGACAAGGGCGCCTCGGACGTCACTTATTACCAGTTCATGGGCAAAGATAACGTGCCCTTCCACACCCTCTCCTTCCCCGCCACAATCCTCGGGTCGGGTGAGCCGTGGAAGCTGGTCGATTACCTCAAGTCCTTCAACTACCTCAACTATGACGGCGGCCAGTTCTCCACAAGCCAAGGGCGCGGCGTGTTCATGGATCAGGCGCTGTCGATCCTGCCCGCCGATTACTGGCGCTGGTGGCTCCTCTCCCACGCCCCGGAAAGCTCCGACAGCGAGTTCACCTGGGAAAACTTCCAGGCCTCGGTGAACAAGGACCTCGCCGATGTGCTGGGCAACTTCGTCAGCCGTGTCACCAAATTCGCCAAATCCAAACTCGGCGAAGCTGTGCCCGCAGGCGGCAATTTTGGCCCCGAGGAAACCGCCCTCATCGCTGACCTCGGCGCCCGCATCCGCGATTATGAAACCCTCATGGGCCAGATGGAGGTCCGCAAGGCCTCGGCCGAATTGCGCGCCATCTGGGTGATCGGCAACGAATACCTGCAGGCCGCCGCGCCATGGTCCGCCGTGAAAACCGATCCCTCCCGGGCCGAGGCGATCGTGCGCCTGTCGCTGAACCTGATCCGTGTCTATGCCATCCTGTCGCAACCCTTCATCCCCGATGCCGCCGCCGCCATGATGGCCGCCATGGGGTCCGATGATTGGACATGGCCCGAGGATACGGCCGCTGCGATGCGCGCCCTGCCACCGGGGCATGATTTCAGCGTGCCGGAAAACCTCTTCCGCAAGATCACGGATGAGGAACGCGTCGACTGGCAGACCCGCTTCTCCGGCATCCGCGCCTGACCCTTTCTTCTCTGCTGAAATATCCTCGGGGGGAGGGTCGCGGAACGCGGCCCGTGGGGGGCGGAAAGCCCCCCTCTCCCATAGCCAAAGGACCCACGCGATGACGCTCTCGACGATCCCATTCGGCCGCTCCGGCCGCCCCGTCACCCGCATCGGCTTTGGCGCCTGGGCCATCGGCGGCAGCTGGGGCGACGTGTCTGAGGCGGATGCCAAGGCCACGCTCCACGCTGCCCTCGATGCGGGCATGACCTTCATCGACACCGCCGATGTCTATGGCGATGGCCGGTCTGAGCGCATCATCCGCGATGTGCTGGCCGAACGCGGCGGCGACCGGCCTTTCGTCGCCACCAAGGCCGGGCGTCGCCTTTCGCCCCATGTCGCGGCGGGCTACACGATCCAAAACATCGAATCCTTCGTCGACCGCAGCCTGACGAACCTCGGAATTGACTGCCTCGATCTGGTGCAACTCCACTGCCCACCGACCGAGGTCTATTACACTCCCGCCCTGTTCGACGGGCTGGAGGGTCTGAAGGCCAAAGGCAAGGTCGCCAATTGGGGCGTCTCGGTCGAAAAGGTCGAAGAGGCGCTCAAGGCCATCGAATATCCCGGCTGCACCTCGGCCCAGATCATCTACAACATCTTCCGCCAGCGCCCCGCGACCCTGTTCTTCCGCGAGGCACAGAAACGCAACGTCGCCACCATCATCCGCGTCCCGCTCGCCTCGGGCATGCTGAC